>JALFXV010000010.1 GCA_022786545.1 Selenomonadaceae bacterium | reverse complement strand
CGTATGGAAAGGGAAGCAGAAATTGTTCCTGGCGAATCTGAAAGCACGCTTGGAAAGGAAGATTTCAAATCTACTTTTTCCTCCTCATTAAGATTTGGGGTAGCATCTACCACTGCATTAAATTCATTTACCCTACTAACTGTCCATGGATATGGCTTGCCACATTTACAACAATAAGCCGGCACTTTGTAGGTGGTTTTATTTCTATAGCAGATAGATAATTTCGGTGCAGACATACTACTGTGATTTACATAGTATTTTTCTCCATACAAGCCGCGTATAGTAGCACCGCAAGAAGGACATTTACTTATAGTTTTGGCACTGCATATTTCACAAAAATCACTGTAAAGCAATGGGTTTGACTCCAGACATGGAGTTATTAAGTCACCGTTTTCACAGATAAGAGCCGTTTCAAAGAAATGAGAATCTACAGACATAAAATAATTCCTCCAATATGCCACAAAATATATTACTTGTAGTATATCACATACAGAAAGGGGCAATCAATAATGAAAGAAGCAATAGTAACATCTATCAGGCTTCCAGCTAATCTATACATACAGCTGGAGATTTTAAGCAAAGAAATGGGGGTAGCTAAAAGCACTATCATTAAGATAGCTTTAAAGCAATATATATCCCAAATGAAAACAAAATAATTATTCCTATCATATTTAATATAACCTAAAAGGGGCGATGCCCCTTTTGGGGGCTTGTAGTAGGGTATTAACAAGTCAGCATATTATTATCATTCAAAAAAATAAATTTAAAAAGTTCAATACAAGGCGGTGAGAAGATGGCCAGCATTAGAAGAATCAGAAGACATGCCTCCGGCATGAACAAGAAAGCAGAGTTCATGCAGGTGATGTATTTTGACTTTGACTCTAATTCCTCTAATGGTGATCACCTTCGCCGGGGCAGGAAGATTTATAAAGAATCCATGCCTAAGCAAAAGAAGTTAAACGAGAAAAGGGCCCGGAGATACTTCGAGGCTCTGGTAGAAGCAAATTTTAAGGGAGGGAGAGATTTAGTCCTCCATCTGACATTCCGGAAAGAAAATTATCCTGAGTCAGAGGAAGAAGCAAAGAAAAAAGTAAAAGCGTTCCTTCGGAACATCAATGGCAAGAGGAAAAGGAGAGGCCTGGGCAATGCCAGGTACATAATCGTCTTTGAAACCTCCAAGACTGGACGGTTCCATTTTCACATCATCATGGATGGGGAGATGGACAGGGATACCGTGGAGGCCACCTGGACACATGGGTACTGCAATGCAGACAGGCTAAAAGCTGACAGCAGGGATGGCCTCTCCGCCATCATCAGCTATCTTGCCAAAGGCGGGGGAAATCTCCCATCCGGGGAGGAAAACGAAAGAAGCAAATGGCAGAAGAGATGGATCCCATCCAAGGGCCTCATCCGCCCATGGATAAGCGAAGCCAAAAGCAGTATTTCAAAAAAGAGATTTAACAGCATCGTGGAACTGCCGGAGGACAGCGAGCTGTTCATCAGTGCCATAGAGAAGGACAACAAGGGATACCGAGTCCAAAGCATAGAAAAGTCCTTCAATGAAGATACCGGGCGGTGGTATATCTTCTGCCGGATGCGACTGAAAGAAGTAAACGAAAAGAAAAAGAACATATCCACAGGAAAGACACAGCCAGTGGATAAAAAAGGAGGTGCAGAATGGACAGGATTTTGACGTATTGTTCCATCGGGGACGATTACAAATTTAAATGGCAGCAGAAGCAGGACGGGAAGCTTTGGGAGAACAGGGCACTTGTCAGTGTAGAGTTGCCTGACCCTGACCTGAAGAAAGCCTATGAGCGTTTTGCTTTTGCTGTACAAGCTATCTTTGGATTTCGCGGTACAGCATTAGAGGTGGTGCCCAATATCCACATCACCGCCATCAGCATGGAGCGCAAGGACAAGTTTGGAGTAGATATGCGCCTGGTAAAAATGAACGCCAGCATATATCTTAGCTCCATTTATGCCGAAGCCAAGATTAGCACGCCGAAGGTCTATGAGGATTTTTGCGATACGCTGATTAATGGCGTGTCGTTCTCCCATCTTCTTGACGATTTGGAGCGGGAGTGCTTCAAGTACATTGACGGATGCCGCGCCCAGCAGGTGCTGAATTTTGAGGAAGCCACCAAAATGGCAGAAGAAGCAAAGGAGAGGGCTGAATGAGATTTGACACAATGCCCTGGGATAATGACTACGATGCAGAAGCGCACCGGGCGGAGTGCCAGAGGATGCATGCCACCAACAAGCTGAAGGGGCAGATGGCAAATGACTCCGGGCATCTGATGGAAAAGCAGATTTTGACTGCGGCAGAGGAATACCTGCTGAATGGCATCGCGAAAGTTATCAAAGTGCCGGAGCCGTTCAGGGTAGCCAAGAAATACCGCAACGGAAAAGCACAGATATATTTTCAGGAACACGCAGAGCCGGACTTCATCGGGAGCATATATCCGTCCGGGCGGTGCATCGTATTTGAAGCCAAATACACTGACACCGCCCGGATACGCCTCAAGGCGGTGACAGAAAATCAGCAACGCGCCCTGGACACCCATACAGCTCTTGGAGCAATCACGGCAGTGTGCTGTGGCATCCGTGGCAGATACTATTTCGTGCCATGGAAAATTTTCCGCGACATGAAGCGAATCCTGGGGCACTATTCCGCCAGCCAGCAGGAGCTGGAGCCTTTTGAAGTAAAATTCACAGGCAACGCTATCATGTTCCTGCATTACAAGCTGCCAAAGGAACACCGCCTGGCATTTATGCGCAAGTACAGTGTCGCGGATGAAGATAGTGAAGATATGAACAAGGAAAAGGAGCAGACCAAATGACAATGACAGAAAACAGAATAAAGAGAAAAATGCGGGTGCTGAGCATCTGCAACTTGAAAGGCGGTGTGGGAAAGACCACCACGGCCGTAAACCTTGCCGGTATCCTTGCCACGGATTTTGGCAAGAGGGTGCTGGTAATAGATAATGACCAGCAGGGCAATGCCAGCCAGTTCTTCCAGGTATTTCACCCGGACAACATCGGCACAGCGGAAATCCTCTGCTTGGAAAACGAGATTGATGACTGCATCAAAAAGACGTCCAATCCAAACATCGATGTTGTTCCAGCCAACATGAACCTGGCCGCTGCCAATCATGATTTAATCAGCAGAACCAGCGGCATGCCGACACAGATACGGCTGCGGGAAGCCCTGAAGCAGGTGGCGGAGGATTATGATTTTGCCATCATCGATAACGGCCCGAACCTTGAAGTCAGCTTCATCAATGCCATCGTTGCTTCAGATGACTTCATCATACCGGTGAAGATAGACAAGTACAGCTTCTATGGCATATCCACCCTGATGGACCAGATACAGGACATGTCATACTGGAAACCCCATATCAATTTCGTTGGCTGCCTGGTTACGATGCAGCACAGCGGAAACCAGCTGGAGAACGAGGGTGTTGAGTGGCTGGCAGGCGGCCATGCCAGCACAGGGAACCAGCGGTACAAAATCATGAACACGAAAATTAAATATTCTCCAAGAGTCAATGATACGACTTTTGGCTCCGAGCTCATAACGGTATTGAGCGGTCGGAGCCAGGCGGCCAGGAATTACAAGGAGCTGGCAGCCGAGTACCTCGAGTTTGTTGCTAATAACGCAGTTGATGATACTGCTCGCGTGTGAAAGGAGGTACCGCGATGGAGAGGATAAAAAAGGCAAGGTGCCGTGCAGGCAGTTATCCGGTAAGGAGCATTACAAAGCGCAATGTGCTAGTGAAGCGTGTTGCCATCCGGGCGGAGAAAAGCCAGCTCCGCCAGCAGAGGATAGATGCCGCGCTGAGTGAGTTCTGCGAGAATATCGGCATGGAAAGAAGCAGCCTGACATGGGGGAATATAGCAAAGGTAATGCTGACCGCATTGTCAGCATGGCTGATGACGTGCTTGGTGGTGTAGGAGGCAGATATGACAATTATCCGGGCATCAATTAAGACATGTTTGATTGTTCTTATAGCACTGATTTTGATGTGACAAAAGCAAAGGAGAAAGCAAAATGCCAAAGTTTAGTATAACTGCTGTTGGCAATGGCGAAAGCAAGCCAGCCAATGAAATGCGCTGGGTAAACCTCAATCAGCTTGAGGAAGACCCGATGAACGAGGAAATATATAACACGGACGGGATAGAGGAACTGGCAGCGGATATAGAGCTGAACGGCCTCATGCAATATCCGCTGGTGCGGTTCATGCCGGGCGGAATGTATCGCATCATCAGCGGCCACAGGCGGGTAAAAGCACTCCGCCTGCTGGCAAAGCAGGACAAGGAGCAATGGAAAACAATACCTGTTATTCTGGACAGTGACAAGGACGAAACCAGCATTGCCATCAAGCTGATTTCAGCCAATGCAGTAAACAGGCACATGACACGCCGGGAGCAGTTTCTCCAAGCTATCAAACTGTATGAGCTTCTGACCGAGCAGAAGGAAAAAGAGAACCTGCCGGGGCGTGTCCGGGATATGGTGGCCAAGAAGCTGAATATCTCCAGCGGAAGCGTGGGAGCGTTTCTCCAACTCGCAAACAACCTGAATGGCATATTGCTGGATTATTATCTTAACGGCAGTATGTCTAAATCAGCGGCCATTGAGGCATCTAAGCTGCCAGATGAGGAACAGGATGCCTTGATTGAAGCTATAGAGTACGGAGACATTGAACCACCGCAATTACTGTCAGCGGACATTATCAGGGCGCATTTTGCCAAATATTTTGAAGCTGGCGAGAGTGAGCCGAAGGAAATTGAATCAGACAGCGCGGATGAAAGCGTGTCACACTCTGACACGCAGGAGCAGGAGGAAATACCAAAAAAATGGAATTCATACAGTGGCTGGGTACAGCTGCCGGAGGAAAGACGGCTGGAAATCATGCGCAATGTAGATAAGGTTGGCGCGACCGATATAGAGCCGTGTGAGCAGTGCCATCTGGCTACCAACTGTGCTGGCTGCTGCAAATTGTGCCTTGCTGCCTGTGGAGTGATACAGGGCTGTCATAGAGAGCAGGAATCTGTTTATCGCGAGCAAGAAAAAAGCGTGTCACACTCTGACACGCAGAAAAAAGAAAATGCTGTTTCTGATACTAATGCTTCGCCTGCATATTGGACACCTAATTCCGGCTATGTAGAGGGCGAATGCGCATTTCCGCCACTCTTTGTAGAGTGTCATGAATGTCACGAGGTTACCAGGTGTCAAGGCTGTTGCGATAAATGCAATAACCATTGCGAATTATATCAGGACTGCGCCAAGAAAAAGAGGATACAGGCTCTCAAAGATAGTTACGGCGATAGGCATAAGGAAGCGTCGGATTTAATCGACAACATGATATTTTATGTCAAATGCCTCAAAATTAGTTGCAATAAGATTATTGAATTTGCTGGCGGCTGCACACCTGATTGTCCGCTATACGTTGATGGGGCATGCAACCTGCCTGACCATTATCCGTACAGTGACGATTTCCTGAAGGAAGCCAGGGAAAATAACAAGCAGCTTGATTATGATATGGCCAGGGGAGGTGTATAAAATGGCAAAGTTCAGCAAAAAGATATTAATCAACCAGGTGAAACGCTATGACAGGGAGCGCATCAAGGACATGCCCGGCAGGAAGCCATTCAGCACCAGGGAAATCCATGCAGCTATTCAGGAAGAAAAGCGGAGCAACTACATCCGGGCGGATGAGTTGCAGAAGCTGATTGATGTTGCCAGGGGCCACGCATTGTGGCTCCACATGCTGGTCCTGAAGGACGGATTTCAATTCTCATCAAGGCAGCTATTGCAGTACCGGGATGAGTTGCAGTCAGTGTATAAATACGCTATTGACGATACCAGCGGTGGCAGCTTCGACGATATTGTGAAATACACGGTGCATGGCAGTCCCGAAGAGGATGCAGGCTCATTCGGCATGACAGATTATGAGCTGGAACCATTCGATCCTGATGGGCGGATTATGGACAGAATACAGGGAACAGCGACACAAAGCCCAGTATTCATCTACAAGAAGTTCAAGCGCACCTACTATGAGTTCCAAAAATCTGAGGTAGCCTCCATGCTGGTGCTTCATGACATATTCGGCTTCCGCCGCATCCGCCTCCAGCGATTTATCGAAACATTGCGTGTCAGATATGACACGGGCATAGATGACCACCAGAAGAAAATGGATTATCTGGAGAAGCTGTGCAAGACACAGTTCAAGGAGTTTAATCCAATCAGGCACGGCAGGGGTATATTTGATACGGCCTGTGCTGAAGCCTGAAAAAGGCAATAAAAAAGCCCTATCGCTACGGCAGAAGCGATAGGGCACCCTTTAAGGGCAGTACGAAAAATCAAGATCAGTATACAATGCCGGAGATAAAAATGCAAGCACTTGCGAAAAAAACGAAGAAAAAGACCAAAAATGAGCTTTTCACGGAAACTGCCAAGGGAATCATGTCAAAGTCAGGTGACATACGTGAAAATTATGCTGAATATCTGAAATTCCTGCAAACCCAGACCATTCTCAAAAAATTGCCCAAAGGCATCAAGAATAAGGCGTGGAAGTATGTAATTCCCAGAATCTATCGGGAATATGTAGCGGTAAATCCGCATCCGCGATATGAGTGTGAATATCTGGAAGGGTTTGCCAATGAGGTTCGCAGGTTTGTGGATTATTGGAATTAT
Organism: Selenomonadaceae bacterium; assembly: GCA_022786545.1. GTDB lineage: Bacteria > Bacillota > Negativicutes > Selenomonadales > Selenomonadaceae > Anaerovibrio. The sequence goes on along the minus strand of JALFXV010000010.1, from coordinate 3,535 downwards.
CATGTTAATAATGCTGTGCATATATTCGAGAATGAGACATTTACACCCATCAGCATCTATCAATGCAAGCTGAAAAAGAAATTCCGTGAGCTTAACCCGAGGATGGCAGAAGCTGATGCATTGTTTATGTGCTCCATGCAGCTCTACAAGAAGGCTGGCTTAACAAATCCAGCTATCGACACAAGACTGGCAGAGCTGACAAATAATTTTGATTTGGAGATTATGGCAAATTTGCCTTCTCTGGCTGATTACTGCGAAAGGAGATTATTTACAGGTGAAAGAGACAAAAACGTGCCGATATTGCAAAAAAGTTTACGAGTCCCGAAACCCGCGAAGCAAATATTGCAGTGAGAAATGCAACCGGGCGGATTATTATGAAAATGGCATTAAGCATCGCAATGCTTTCCCTGGTGACAAAATTATCAGGGAATTTACTTGCAGATGCTGTGGCAAGCTGGTTGATGTCGTAGATAAGAAAGATCAACGGGAAACATACTGCTCCGCACAATGCGAGCGTTCCTACTGGCGAGGCGTAACAAAGATGAATAATGGTTCAAGGCGTTCGAGAGGTGGAGAAATCGGCGTATCAGGAGGCATGAGCCTTGAAAGCCTGATTAAGCGTGAAAAATATGCATTGCGGGAGTGGTGAAAATGAAAGAGCTTAGTGATTTTTTAAGTATCAGTGAAAAGGATTTGCTGATAGGTCTGTCTGCAACCTTTGGTAGCGGCTTCCTGCTGGGGATAATAGCAGCAGCGGAGTTTATCAGGGGGATTGGGAAATGAGCAAATACACATCGTACATCCAGAGAACGCTATCAAAGCGGCTTGGGTACAAGGAGGTACAGGAAAATGGATAAAAACAAAATGACAGAGAATCTCATGAACGGTTTATCACATATTATGAATTTATTAGCGGATGAATTCACCAAGAAAGCAACCTTCAAAGGTGCAACGATTTTCAACCCTTGTGGGGACGGGAATATGCTGGATATTCCTGGGCTTGGAGAAAAAATATACACTATCAGAATGAGTATCGAAGGGGGGTTTAAGGTTGTAGAAATGAGATTTACAGGCGATGAAAAACAGCTTTTAGAATTAGCTGAAGGTAAAATGTTCATAAACTGTTTCGATGCTGAAATGTATAAGGAGAAATGCAATGATATCGTTAACTCTATGAAACAGCAGCTTCCGGAGCTTATGCAAGATTTGATGGCTATAAGAAGGGACGAGCGAGATGATTAAGTTATCAAAATACAGGGCGTATTCGCAAAAGAAGAAAACGACTTATTCAACCCGCTGTATTGGCAGGATTATTGTCTGGAAGAACGGAGAAATATCTGACAGGTACATTGGCCATCTTGCCATATACGATGATGAAAGCGTAAGATGCCGTGGCAAATACAGTGATACCGAGAAAGACATCCGCAAGGCACAGGAGGAACTTGATTGTTTTGCAGACAATCACAGCTATAAGTACCAGGGGCAAAACACGGAGTTGCCGACATACGAATACTACCGATATGGCGGCGGATATTTCCGCGTATAATTCACACGGGAGGGGTGATATTATGGACATCCTGACAATAGCTGCTTTCCTGGGCGGAGTCTTGGTGGGCGGTGCGCTTGGAGCATTGTTCATCTGCATATTCATAGGAGCAGCAAAACCAAGAAGAAGGAGATACACTGATGGAAAAATCAAAAATGTGTTATATCATCGCTAGAAAGATAAAGGAGCTGGAAAAGTGGGATGATGATCTGATTAAGCAAATCGATGAGCTTAATGAAAAGCTCCAGAAGGAAACTGACGAAGAGGTCAAGGAAACGCTCATGTACGCAATTGCTTTCAAGCAGGGGGCCAGCATGGCATTCGGGCAGATAGGCAACAACCTAAATACATTAATCAGCGAAATAGAGAGGTATTGACATGATGCAAGAAGATACGGACATGGAAATGAGCTGCATTGATTGCAAATACTGGGACGAGGTTATGCGCAAGGGCCGCCTGAAGTACAGATGCATCAATGAGAATTCTATGTACTATATGCACGATACTGGCGCGGTCCAGCAATGTGCAGAATTTGAAAAAATATGAGAAGGGCGGGAAGCTGATTGAACAGAAATACAGGCAACAAATACACAAAAATAGTTGAATGGCATTTATTCCGGGAGAAGGAAATCCGTCAGGCCGTCATGGAGGCACGGCTGGACAGTGCCTCATCAGGAAATTCTTCCGGCAAGGTCATCAGCAACCCGACCGAAAACGCAGCCCTTCGCAATATAGCACCACTTGCCAAGGTGGTGCTATCGGACGGTTCAGAGGTATTCCGGCCAGAAGAATGGCTGATTGCCATCAAGAGGATATACGGCAGCCTTGATGGAGAGCAAAGGGCTTTGGCGGAAAGCAGGTATAGGAACAAGAGGCAATATTTCAAGGATTGCCAAAGAGGATATATATCCAAAAGCAAATATTATACAATGCTGGACCGCATCAAAAGCCATGCTGTTGCCGTGGCGGTTCAGGCAGGACTTATAAGAGTGTACTAAAAAAGCCGTGGGTACAGATAAAACATGTACTCACGGCTAAAATTTTTTATAAAAATCTTGAAAAAGCATTGACAAAAATATAAAACATATGTTATAATATAATCAGAGTTAAGGAAAGGAGGGAAAGCCATGGACGATATAATAAGCCTTGTAACAGCGATAATCAACTTGGCAACCGCGATTATCGTGTACAAGGCCTCCAAGAAGTAATGCAAAAGCTCCCTTGCTGCGGCAGGGGAGCCGACTCCTTGGTTATATTATAATCGTCATGGCAAAGATATGCAAGAGATAACATTTGTGATTGCAACTGCTGCCTTTGTGCTTGCAGTCTACAATCTGAGAAACGCAATCAAGAAACTTTTAAAGAAAGGTGAGTGAGCAACATGACTGAAAACACATGGGGCGGGGCGAGAGCTGGTTCCGGGCGGAAGCTGACGGCACCCGAGGGAGTTCCACGCAAACAGCACCAGCTCAGGGCATCTGACAGCGAATGGGAGCTGATTCGCCAGCTGGCCGCCATCGTCAAGAAGAATCCTGAAAAAGTGAAAGAATTTTTGGCAGAAAATGCCCTCTAAGCCAGATGGCACAAGGGATAGAAAAATTTTCTTATTCCGGGAATAATTTTCCAAAATCTGTGGTATAATAATTATACTAGCGGATAAAGAAAAAAAGTGAAGCCTCACAGGTTGCTGTGGGGCTTTTCTGTTGCGCGGATGAAGGGCGGTGAGCTGGTGACAAAGGTGTATTGCAATACAAGTGACTGTGCGCACAATGAAGATGATGTGTGCCAGGCTGCTATGATCTACTGCGTCAATCGCAGGTGCAGGACACGCAGGACTGTCAGCACCCGTGACCTGATGCAGGGTGCCAGCGGCTCACGCTGCCAGAAGTCAGGCGGCAGCTACAAAAACAAGGATATAAAAGTGCTGAAATAAAGGAACATGGTATATTGCTATGTTCCTTTTCTATTGCCTGTTTTGCAATTTGGGTA
>JALFXV010000117.1 GCA_022786545.1 Selenomonadaceae bacterium | reverse complement strand
GGCTGAAATCTACATTGAAGCAGGTTAGGGAAGGGAGAGTGAAAGGATGAAAAGAGAAGTAACAATTGATGAAGTTGAGAATATGGCGGTATCCGCCAGGGAGTCAGTCTGGAATAAGGCGAAAGCTGAAGGCAGGGAGCCTAAAATCTACCTGCACTGGACGGCTGGCAATCATACCGCTGTATTTGAGGATTATCACATCAATATCACGGGAGATGGCAGCATCTATGTGACTACTGATGATTTGTCGGAGACTAAAAGCCACACCTGGCGGCGCAATACCGGCTCCATTGGCATCGCTCTTTGCTGCTGCTATGGCGGCGGTTCTGCCAGCCTTGGCGGGTTTCCGCCCACAGCAAAGCAGATTGAAGTGCTGGCACAGGTTATTGACCGGGTTGCTACGGCCTTGTGGCTGACCATTGACAAAAAGCACGTTATGACTCATGGCGAAGCTGCCAACAATGAAGATGGCGGAGGCACCCATAAGCCGTATGCATGGTGGAATGACAGCTACGGCGACGGAGATACCCGCGGTGACCTTGAATACCTGGGCACCAGCGAGAGTCCGTCTTACAAGCCGTGGGCTACCGATGGCAGCCGTGGCGGTGATGTGCTGAGGGGCAAGGCTAACTGGTACAAAAAACAGAGGGAGCGTTGATGAAATGACTTTAGTAGATACCATTGAAATGATGAATAGTGAAGACTTCAAGGAGCGCTTTAGGGCAGAGTATTTTCAGCTGAAAATCAGATACCAAAAGTTGCATGATATGGTTGTGAAATATGAAGCTGGTACTTTGCCGTTTACGCCGAACTGTCCATTAGAATTACTGAAACATCAGAAAAGTTTGATGGGGCAGTATCTGTACGACTTAGAATTAAGGGCGCAAATCGAAAAAATATGCTTATCATAATGTACTTTGGCGCGGCTGAAAGCCCAGCATATAATCCTTGGTCTACTAATGGAAGCCGTGGTGGTGATGTGCTGAGAGGCAAGGCTATCTGGTATCAGCAGGATTAAGGAGGTAGAAAAAATGATTATAACAGGTATGGAAGATTTTCAGAGGGTTTGCAAACACCGTCTTGTAAAAACATATAACAAGATGTTTTCGGATGTACGCATTAACTTAGATAACGTATTTATCGTGTGGGCGTGTAAGACATTGCAGAATTACAAAGCCCTGGCCTCTACAACCGTTGATGGTGACGGAGTGTATGTAGAGTATACATACAACGGCGATAAACAGGAGATGTACGAAGATGTGTATCTTAAGCAGCTGAACACAAAGTACGAGTGATGTAATGGTGTGGGGGCGATGTGCTCCGTGGCAAAGCCAACTGGTACAAGCACCAGCGCGGTGCAAGGTAACATCGATGCCGGAAAGAGGTGATAACATGCTGATTAACGGCGTTGAAGTCACAGTACGGAACGTGCCACGCATTTCAAAAGACGAAGTGCTGGCCTACATCGCATTGCTGACCAACGAGCATGGCGGTATCAAACCACGAAAACTGATTATCGGCACAAACGATGCCGGTCAGGCCGTGCTGGACTATGAGCTACAGGTAGTGCCTTTTGAGCGCATCCGGCGCATCACAGGCTACCTGGTAGGCGGCATGGAACGCTGGAACGATGCCAAGCGAGCCGAGGAACATGACCGGGTAAAACATGGGATGTAAGTAAAACAGCCACGTTGGATTTTGTTCCTGCGTGGCTGTTTTTCTCTCGTATCGTGCTTGTCCGCATGTTGTCCGCATGAAATTTTGATGGTTTGTCCGCATCTTGTCCGCATAAATAACTGCATTATAGTTTTTCTATGTATGTCTGTGTAAATGAAAGCAGTATTTATGCGTCTTTTTGGGGTAGCCGTGTATGGGCAAAATTGCCTTTGTAGATGTGAAATTGAAATGATGTTTCAGATGGAGGGGGGATTTACTGAAACGTTATTTCAAGCCTTGCTGCCGGTATTGTAAAAGCTTTTCTGCTAATGGTAAAATAAAACCATAGAAGTTAGGTAAAAGCAATAACAAATGAGAGGTTAAAGGAGAGATTATTTATGAAGAAGATTGTTTTGTTGTGTTCCGCAGGTATGTCCACTTCCATGCTGGTGAAGAAGATGAGGGCTGCTGCAGCTGAAGAGGGATTTGAGTGCTCCATCGATGCATTCCCTATGAACGAGGCTGCTTCCAAGGCTGCTGATGCTGACGTTGTCCTGCTTGGCCCTCAGGTAAGCTTCAACCTGGGCAAGGTGAAGGAGCAGCTGCCTGGCAAGCCGGTAGATGCTATTGAGATGCGCATGTATGGCCGTCTGGATGGCAAGGGCGTGCTGGCTCTCGCCAAGAAGATGATGGGCCTGTAATATTTATGTCGGTTTCGTAACATTTCCTATATAAAAGGGCTGGGGCGGCTTGCTTCGGCCTTTTTCCTTACGATTTTTTTGCCCCGGCTCAGGCGATATTTTTGTCCTGTTTATGTAATCTTTTGGCTCTGATGTATGAGTTTTTTGTTTTGCAAGGTAATGGTACAGTGTTGCAGGCGGAATCTTGGGCAGCATGATACGTTGTTCTAAAGGGGTTCTGAACCATTGTAACGGATGCCTGGCATCTGCTATACTAAAATTACCTTGAGGGAGATAAATTCGCGAATGAGATAAAAAGCTAAAGTAGCAAAAGCTAAAACTAAAACAACCAAGAGATAAGGACAAAGAATGTTGCAAGAAAAAGAGGGGTATGAAAAAGCATCAAGATGCCTGAGTCCGTGCCTGAGGGCGTTGTAAGGGCTTTTGAAGCATTGACTCCTGGCTTTTTCATCTTTACACTGGCATCCTTTATCTGGGGTGTATGCCACTTTGCCGGCAGCACTTCCGCACCTGAGCTGATGTTCAGCATGATTCAGGTTCCGCTGCAGAGCTTGTCTGACACTATTGCCGGTGGCACCATCATCGTAGGCTTGCAGAGCGTGTTGTTCTGGGCAGGTATTCATGGCCCTAATGTAGTGGGCGGTGTGGTAAACCCGATGCTGATTGCCAATTCCCTTGATAACCAGGCACTTCTGGATGCAGGCCAGGCTCTGATTGGCAACCCTGCCGCCAAGCTGATGACCATTCAGGTTACTGATGTATTTGTCAAGTCCGGCGGCTGCGGCCTGACAATGGGCCTGCTGATTGCTTCCTACATTGTGGCAAAGTCCGAGCAGCTGGGTTCTTTGACCAAGATGGCCACCATGCCTGCTATTTTCAACATCAATGAGCCGGTTATCTTTGGTCTGCCGATTGTGTTCAATCCGTTTATGCTGGTGCCGTTCATCCTGGTTCCTGTGGTGGCTTTCTGGGTTACCTATGGTGCCATGATGGTTGGCTTCCTGTCCCCGATGGGCGCTATCCAGGTACCTTGGACTACGCCGCCGGTGATTGCAGGCCTTTTGCTGGACGGCTGGCAGGGTGCTGTCATTCAGGTAATCAATCTGGTGCTGGCTACAGCAATTTATCTCCCGTTTGTAAAGAAGATGGATAATAGTATGATTGAGGAAGAGAAGGAGGCTGCCTGACTATGGCAAACGAAGCTAATGTTATGAATGAAGATATTGAGATGGGTGCTTTTCAGATTATTGCTGCGGTAGGCACGGCAAGAAGCTGCTACATTGAGGCAATTCATGCGGCAAAGGCACATGATTATGAGAAAGCTGAGAAGCTGATTGCCCAGGGTGATGAGTCTTTTAATCAGGGGCATGATGCCCATCTGGAGATGCTGGGCAAGGAGGCAGAGGGGGATTCTGTTGCCTGCCTGCTGATTATCCATGCAGAGGACCAGCTGATGAGTGCCGAGGGCTTCAAGCTGATTGCCCTGGAGCTGATTGATGTGTACAAGGAAATGGAAAAGCTTGCCAAGTAAAATTGCCGTGGCTAAGTGAAGTGATTGTGATATAATTGGTGTATACAAGAAACTGAGAAGCAGGAGGATTTATTATGGCTTTACCAAAAGGTTTTTTGTGGGGCGGCGCGGTGGCTGCCCATCAGCTGGAGGGCGCCTGGAATGTAGGCGGCAAGGGGCCTAGCGTGGCCGATGTAATGACCGTAGGTGCGCCGGGCGTAGAGCGGGGCATTACGGACGGCATTATCGAGGGGGAGAATTATCCGAACCATGAGGCCATTGATTTTTATCATCGCTACAAGGAGGATATTGCCCTGCTGGCAGGCATGGGCTTCAAGTGCTTCCGCACCAGCATCGCCTGGACGAGGATTTTCCCACAGGGGGATGAGGCTGAGCCAAATGAGGAAGGACTGAAGTTCTACGATGACCTCTTTGACGAGATGCACAAGTACGGCATGGAGCCGGTGGTAACCCTGTCCCATTTCGAGATTCCGCTGCATCTGGCCAATGAGTACGGCGGCTGGCGCAACCGCAAGATGATTGAGTTCTTCGTGCGCTTTGCCAAGGTATGCTTTGAGCGCTACAAGGACAAGGTCAAGTACTGGATGACCTTCAACGAAATCAACAACCAGAGAAACACGGAGAGCCCGTTCCTGACTTTTACCAACTCCGGCCTTCTGTACAAGGAAGGGGAGGACAGGTATCAGGTGATGTACCAGGCGGCCCACTATGAGTTTGTGGCTTCTGCTAAGGCGGTGATTGAGGGGCACAAAATCAACCCTGATTTCCAGATTGGCTGCATGATTGCTTTCTGCCCGACCTATCCGGCTTCTGCTGCGCCTCAGGACCAGATTGCGGCCCTGAAGGAGATGGACAGGACTTATGTGTTTGCGGACGTGCAGTGCCGGGGCCATTACCCTAGCTACATCCTGAAGGAGTGGGAGCGCTTCGGCACTGATATCAAGATGGAGCCTGAGGACTTGAAGATTATCCAGGAGGGCACTGTTGATTATATTGCCTTCTCCTACTACATGACCTTCACTACGGAGTACGATGAGTCCAATGTCCGCCATCTGGGCAGGGAGAAGAAGAATCCTTTCGTCAAGGCCAATGACTGGGGCTGGCAGATTGACCCGGTAGGGCTCCGCTATGCCCTGAACCTTTTGCAGGAGCGTTATGAGCTGCCGCTGATGATTGTGGAGAACGGCATCGGCCTCCATGAGCATGAGGAAGCTGACGGCATGATTCATGACGATGCCCGCATCGAGTATTTTGCCAACCACATCGCCGAGATGAAGAAGGCCGTGGAGCTGGACGGGGTAACCCTGATTGGCTACTGCCCGTGGGGCCCTATCGACCTGGTATCTGCCGGTACCGGCGAGATGGAAAAGCGTTACGGCTTTATCTATGTGGACAAGAACAACAAGGGTGAGGGCACCCTGGACAGGAAGCCTAAGAAGTCTTATTACTGGTACAAGAGGGTAATTGAGACCAACGGCGAGAATTTGTCCAAGGAGATTGATGTGCCGGTTTGAGGCAAGGAAGTTTGCAGGTAAATTTGCAGGTAAGTTTGCAAGTAAGTTTCCAAAGTTTGCAGGTAAGTTTACATGTAAGTACAACTTAAAATCATTAAAATCAATTAACTAGTAAATAGTAAATAAAAGGAGACTGCTCAAAGCTGTGGTTGTGGTGTAATCCGGCGGTGACGGCAGTACCAATTCAGGCACGCTCGCGCTATGGACATGAGCCTCGCGCTTCTAAGCTCATGCTTCGCTGTGGCTCGCATTCGCTAAGAAGCGAGGCTCATATACATGCCTGTATTGGTACATGCCGCACCGCCAGGTTCGCAGCCATTTGCTAGTGGGCAGTCTCTTTTCGTCTATACATACTGCAATTTTTTATACGCAATACTTAATTATTTACTGTTTTTTGAACCATGCCTTCATGGTAGCAAAGATTTTCACCAGCTGTTCTTCTTCAATGATATATGGCACCATTGAGTACATATAGCTGAGGAACGGGCGGGAGAATACCCCTCGCTCATAGGCAAACTGCTGGTAGCCCCTGAGGGTGTCAGGATTTTTGACCTCGATGCAGGCGCAGCCCCCCATGATGCGGACTTCCTTGATGCGCTCATCGGCAAAGCCGGCAAGCTCTCGCCGGGAGATATCCTCAATGCGCTTGATTTTTGCCATGTAATCCTCACGCTCAAAGATTTCGATGCCCTTGAGGGCTACGGCACAGGCCAGGGCGTTGCCCATGAAGGTAGGGCCGTGCATGAGGGCCTTGCGGTCATCATCACTGTAGAAAGCATCGTAGACCTTGTGGCTGGCAACGGTTGCGGCGTGGCCGATATAGCCACCGGTAAGGGCCTTGCCCAGCACCAGGATATCAGGCAGCACCAGGTCGGCTACAAAGCGGTTGCCGGTGCGCCCGAAGCCTGTGGCAACCTCATCAAATATCAGCAGCACATCGTACTGGCTGCACAGCTCCCGTGCCCGCTGCAAAAAGGAGATATCATACATCTGCATGCCACCTGCCCCCTGCAAAAGAGGCTCCACGATGAAGCTGTTCAGCTGGTCATGGTACTTGGCAAAGGCATCCTCCAGGGCCGGGATGGTAGTAGGGATATGGATGCAGCCAGCTTTCTGGTCTACGCCGTCCTTCTGCTCAAAGGCAAAATGGTAATCCTCGTCATCGCCCACTTCCATCGCCTTGAAGGTATCACCGTGGTAGGCCCGGTTCAGTGCCAGCACCAGGGGGCGTTTGTTGCCCTTGTTCACATGGTATTGGAGAGCCATCTTCAGGGAGACCTCTACAGCTACGCTGCCGGAGTCGGAAAAAAAGCAGTAATCAAGATCCCCCGGCAGAAATTCCTGCAATCGGGCAGACAGCTGCTGCACTGGTTCATGGGTGAGCCCTCCCAGCATTACATGGCAGAATTTGTCCGCCTGCTCCTTGATGGCGGCTGTCAGCTCCGGGTGCTTGTAGCCGTGAATCATGCACCACCAGGAGCTTACGGAGTCAATCAGCTTCTGCTCCTTTGTGTAGAGATAGACACCCTCCGCATCCTGGATTTTGTAGGGCTCCTTCATGCTTTTCATCTGCTGATATGGATACCAGATCATTTATTTCACCTCATCGTAAAGATTTTTCAGTACATCAATATCTATGTGCAGGTCAGTGTCCCCCGGGGAGACCTTGGCCAGTGTGGGCAGCCCCGTCATGTATTCGCACATGCGGATATTGTCCTCCTCCATGATATTGCCAGGATGATAGTTGTTGAAGATAATTCCCTTTAGCGTCAAATTGCGGGCTTTCATGTACTCTGCGGTCAGCACCACGCTGTTGATGGTGCCCAGGCCTGCATCGGCAATCAGCAGGCTATTCAGGTTCAGCTCCCTGATAACATCCTCCAGCTGGATTTTGGCCTCGTCAAAGCAGATAGGGCAGAGAATGCCGCCGCTGCCCTCCATCGTGATGAAGTCATACTCACCTGCAAGCTTCTGGAAGCCCTCTCTAACTGTAGCCATCTTTACGGGATTGCCTTCAATTCTGGAGGCCAGGTGAGGGGAATAGGCATTTTCATAGATGTAGGGGCACATGGATTCCAGGGACTGGGAAATGCCTGATGTATTCTTGACAAAAAGGGCATCCCCCGGAATGAGGCTGCCGTCAGGGCGGCGGTCGTTGCCGCTCATGGCAGCCTTGTAATAGGCGGCCGCCGCGCCGCTTTCTGCCAGCTTTTTGACAATCAGCCCTGTAACGTAGGTCTTGCCTATATCCGTGCCAGTGCCGGTGATGAAAATAGCCTTGCTCATGCCTCTGCCGCCTCCTGCTCCTGCACTTCCGTATTCCCCGCATCTGTGGTGGAAATAGTGTCCAATGATGCTTGATAAGGGGGAGTTACATCCCTGCCCATGCCCTGCAGCATGCTGCGGTCGCTGCGGATAGTGGCACAGGCCACAGTGGTCAGCATATTGCCGGTGATGGTGGCAGAGGCACCGGCCCGGAAAGCGGTTTCCCCATCATTGGTCAGGAGCGCCCTGCCTGCTCCCAGGCGGATATTTGCTTCAGGATTGATGTAGCGGAAAAATGCCACTGTGCGGAGAATATCAGCTTCGCTCAATGATGGCAGGTGCTCAAGGGGGGTGCCAGGGATTGGCATCAGGGCGTTGAGGGGAATGGAGTCAATGCCAAGTTCCGCCAGGCTGACAGCCATATCCAGGCGGTCTTCCCAGGTTTCTCCCATGCCGATGATGCCGCCGGAGCAGGCGCACATGCCCTCTGCTTTCACCAGCTTCAAGGTCTGAATCTTCATATCGTAGGTGTGGGTGGTGCAGATATTGGGGAAATTCCGCTTGGAGGTTTCGATGTTGTGATGATAGCTGGTGACGCCTGCCTCATGGAGGCGGTGCAGCTGCTCCGCATTCAGAAAGCCCATTGAGGCGCACAGTTCGATATTGCTTTCTTTGCTCATGGCATTGTATGCCTCAATGGCGGCATCAAATTCTTCCCCTGACAGGGAGCGTCCTGCCGTTACGATGGAAAAGCGGTGCACCCCTTCTTTTTCATGCAGCTTGGCTGCCGCGACAAATTCTTCTGTTGGCAGGAAAGGGTGAGGCTGGCAGTCAGTGTGATTGTGGGCTGACTGGGCGCAGAACTTGCAGTTTTCCGGGCATTTGCCGCTGCGGCCATTGATGATGGCGCACAAATCAACGTGGTCGCCTACGCAGGCGGCACGGATTTTGTCCGCTCCCTCACATAGCTCCTGCAAATCGCAGGTCAGGAAAATGCTCAAATCATCCTGCCGGGTAATGCGCCGCCCGGCAATAATCTCCTCCGCCAGCTTCAGCATATCGCCCTTTATCGCAGTTGCATTATTTTCAGTAGCCATAGGTAAAACTCCTTCGTAAACTTGATTTTTATTGTTAGTTTACATTGTAGTAGCCATTTTTCGTATTGTCAACCTATTTTACACCTAAGTTGACGTAAATGAATTTCAGTTTATACAGCGGTTGACAGTTGCGAGCTTCGTCAGCCTCCCGCCTCCCCCTTTTCAGGCTTGTTCGTAAACTTCGATTGGTTGCTACAGCCTCATGGCAACTGAATATTGTTTTAGTATTCTGTTGTATCTGTTCAGACAAGAAAGGGATGAGTGAGGACAGTACCCATAGAAAACCTTTGTTGTGCCTCGTTACTTCATTCATCAGAGCCGCAGGCGATAGATGAATATTAGTAACGCGAGGCACAACTAGGAGCGCGAGCGTGTTTTCTATGGGGAGCTGTCCCGCTCAGCCCATTTTTAGTCTGAACAGAGTCCACGAACTACCAAACTATTTCAGTCAGTATATGCTCGTAGTTACAAACAAGCACTACGACAAACTGAAATTTTTTTGTACATGTGAAATTGCCTGTTATAGCTTCAAGTGTTATAATGTACTTTGTATGCAATAGAACGGAATATGGCTTGTATGGAGGGTTTTATTTTGTATAGTTCAGAAGGTTACAAGGATATTGAGGCGAAGATTTTTGCGGGGGAACGGCTTACCCGCCAGGACGGGCTGCGGCTTTTGGCATGCCGGGATATTGCCTGGCTTGGCAGCATGGCGGACTATGTGCGCAAGAAAAAATGCGGCGATATTGTCTACTACAATGTGAACTGCCATGTGAATCTGACCAATATCTGCACCTCCAAGTGCAAGTTCTGTGCCTTTGGCAAGGACAAGGATGCACCAGGAGCTTATGCCATGAGCGTGGAGGAAGCAGTGGCAAAGGTGCAGGAAGCCATGCAGGACCCGAATCTTGCCGGGCTGCATGTGGTCAGCGGCCTGCACACGGACTGGACCTTTGATGATTATCTGGAGAGGCTGCAGGCACTGCATGACGCGTTTCCCCAGCTTTACCTGAAGGGCTTTACCGGGGTGGAAATCACCCATTTTGCCAAGATTTCCGGCCTGAGCGTGGAAGAAGTGCTGCTGAAGCTGAAGGCAGCCGGGCTGCAGGCCATAGCAGGCGGCGGTGCGGAAATCCTCAGTGACAGGGTGCGCAGCAAGCTCTGCCCTAACAAGGCCACGGCTGAGGAATGGCTGAATGTATCCCGGACTGCCCACAGGCTGGGCATCAAGACCAATGCCAGCATGCTCTACGGCCACATTGAGACCATGGAGGAAAGGATTGACCATCTCCTGAAGCTGCGGGATTTGCAGGATGAGACCGGCGGCATCCAGACCTTTATCTGTTTCCCGTTTTTGCCTAAGAACACGGAGCTGGGCAAACTGGTGGAGCAGACCTCCATGTGGGATGACCTGAGGATGATAGCCATTTCCCGGCTGATGCTGGACAACATCAGGAATATCAAGGCTTACTGGGTAATGCTGACCGTGCCGGTGGCGCAGGTGGCACTGGGCTTCGGTGCCAACGATATGGACGGCACCATCCACAAGGAGACCATTCTCCATGATGCAGGTGCCACCAGCCCTACATCCCTCAGCGAGGACAGGATTATCAGGATTATCCGGGAGGCTGGCAGGATTCCTGCTTCCTGTGACTGCAATTTCAATATCATCAGGATTTTTACGGAAAAGGACCAGCAGGCTCAGGTGGCTCAGGCAGCACAGCAGTGACAGCTCTAGTTAAAATGTTTTGAGGTAAGAGGTTTTATGGACAAGAAGACTATTGAGGCAGCCAGGGGCAGGGCAGAGCGGGGGGAGAGGCTTTCCCTGGAGGATGCGCTGGCTCTCTATGAGGATAACGATTTGCTGTTTTTGGCGGCCTGTGCCCGGAAGATGAAGGAGCGCAAAAGCGGCAAGAGCGTTTTTTATAATGTAAACAGGCATATCAACCTGACCAATATCTGCACATCGGGCTGCCCCCTGTGCGCCTTTCAGTGTGAGGAAGGGGACAAGCGGGGCTTTGTGCTGGAGACGGAGGACATAGCCAAAATCCTGGAGGAAGCCAAGGGGGTGCGCAACCTGGGGGAAATCCACATTGTCAGCGCCCTGCATCCCACCAAGGATTTTGACTATTACCTGAATGTGGTGAAGCAGGTCAGGGCGGCCCTGCCGGAGGCTGACATCAAGGCTTTTACCCCGGTGGAAATCGTGCATTTCAGCCAGATGACCGGCAAATCCATCCGGGAGGTGCTGGAGATTTTGCAGGCGGCTGGCCTTTCCTCACTGCCGGGGGGCGGCGCGGAAATCCTCAGTGACAGGGTGCGCCGGGAAATCTGCCCGAAAAAGGCCACCACGGCAGAGTGGATAGAGACCATCAGGACAGCCCACAAGCTGGGCATCCGCACCAACTGCACCATGATGTACGGCCATATTGAGACCATTGAGGAACGGCTGCAGCACCTGATTACCCTGCGGGATATTCAGGATGAGACAGGCGGCTTTCAGGCCTTTGTTTCCTTCCCCTTCCACCCAGCCAATACTCAGCTGGAGCATTTGCAGCGGGTCGGTTCCTGGGAAGATATGAAGATGATGGCGCTGTCCCGGCTGATGCTTGATAATATCGACCATATCAAGGCCTTCTGGATTATGCTGACCATGCCTATTGCCCAGCTGGCCTTGGGCTTCGGGGCGGATGATCTGGACGGCACCATTGGCGAGGAAAAGATTATCCACGCGGCAGGGGCCAAGACCAATACAGGCATCACCAGGAGCAAGCTGCGGCAGCTGATTGCGGAGGCCGGTTTTGTGCCGGTGGAACGGGATACCTTCTATCACCCGGTAGAGGATGCAAATTTACCGGCAGATGATGCAAATTTACTGGCAGAGGATGCACAGTTGGATGATATGCGGTCAGGTGATGCAAAGGCTGGCGGCAGGGAAGGAGCGGTGCAGTGATGAGTAGCAGGCTGAATGAGCGTGAGGCAGAGGAGCTTTTGCTGCACGGAGATCCGGTGGAGCTGGGCCGCAGGGCTGACGCAGAGCGCAGGAAGCGGTTTGACGATACCGTGACCTTTATTGTGGACAGGAATATCAACTACACCAATGTGTGTGTCAACGAGTGCCGCTTCTGCGCCTTTTTCCGCCGGAAGGAAAGCAGAGATGCTTACCTGCTGACCTACGATGAGATACTGGAAAAGGTGCGGGAGACTGTGGAGGCCGGGGGCACCCAGGTGATGATTCAGGGGGGGCTGTACCCGGATCTGGGGCTGGAATACTATGAAAAGATGCTGAGTCTCATCAAGAGCAAGTACGATATCACCATCCATTCCTTTACGGCTACGGAAATCCAGCATTTTGCCCGTCAGGCCGGCATATCCATATTGGACTGCCTGAAGAGGTTGCAGGCGGCAGGGCTGGACAGCCTGCCGGGAGGCGGTGCGGAAATCCTGGTGGACGAAATCCGCCAGAAGGTCAGCCCCAAGAAAATCATGACTGAGGACTGGCTCCATGTAATGGAGTGCGCCCATTCCATCGGCATGGAGAGCACAGCAACGATGGTCATAGGGCTGGGGGAGACTATGGCG
The DNA here is from genome assembly GCA_022786545.1 of Selenomonadaceae bacterium. Classification (GTDB taxonomy): domain Bacteria; phylum Bacillota; class Negativicutes; order Selenomonadales; family Selenomonadaceae; genus Anaerovibrio. The sequence goes on along the minus strand of JALFXV010000117.1, from coordinate 14,351 downwards.
CAGCGGGTGGAGCACATGGAGAAAATCCGCCGCCTGCAGGACAGGACAGGGGGCTTCCGTGCCTTTATCACCTGGACTTTCCAGCCGGGCAACACGGAGCTGGGGGGCGAGAAGACCTCCGGCTGGGATTATATGCGCACCCTTGCCATGACAAGGCTTTACATGGACAACGTGGCCCACATCCAGGGCTCCTGGGTGACCCAGGGGGAGCGCATCGGCCAGCTGACCCTGGGCTTCGGGGCAGATGACCTGGGCAGCATCATGCTGGAGGAAAACGTGGTCAGGGCAGCAGGCACGGCGTATGACATGTCCATCAAAAAGATGGCTGACCTGATTCGCGGCGCAGGCAGGAAGCCTGCCCAGCGGGACACGGAGTATAGGATTATCAGGAGATTTTAATCAATGAGCATTATAAATAGTGATAATATTCCACCGGCGGAATATGGCATAGTGGGCGGTTCAGGCACTTTGTCCAGTGATTTTCCCATGAATGTCCGGGGGGAGGATGTAAAGGTGGAGGCGGACGGTCTGCATTTTGCCACTCCTTATGGGGAGAGCCCTGCCTTCCGGCTTTTTTCCGTGGGGGAAAAAAGGGTGCTGACTGTGAAGATGCACGGCTGGCGCAGCGGCGTCACCCGGGCGGATGCCTCCCGGCAGGTATTCTGGGTGTTCCGCGCCGCCGGGGTCAAGAGGATTCTCTCCGAGGGCGGCGTTGGCACGGTAAACAGGCTGCTGGATATCCGTGATTTCATGATACCTGACGATTATCTGGATATGTCCATGCGCAAGGATGTCATGCTGGACGGGCGGTATCTCCTGGTGATGCGGGATGCCCTGTGCCCGGAGCTGAGGCAGGCCTTGATTGAGGCCACCCAAAAGCGGTTTACGGGCAGGATTTTTACCCGGGGCACCTATGCCGTGACGGACGGCAGGCACTTTGAAAGCCCGGCGGAAATAGCCATGCTCAACGGCCATGCGGATATCGTGGGGCAGAGCCTGTGCCCGGAGGTTTATCTGGCACGGGAAATCGGCGCCTGCTATGCAGGTCTGTACTTTACTGTCAACTACGGTGAGGGCATCAAGGTCTGGTCCCATGAGGACATGTCCCATATCTTCTACGATGATGCCGCCATGATCGGGGAAATCCTTTTGGAAACCATCCGCAATATATCGGCAGAGGATAAGCAGTGCCAGTGCCTGTCCCTGCGGAAGGAAACCCTGCTGAAAGACGTATACAACAAGGAGTCCCACAAGGGATAACAAAAAGTATAACAAAAAGGCTAACCAGTTGAATGGATAGCTGGCATGTAATTTGCGTGAAATGTATGTTTTAAATATAATTTTAAAATGTAGTTTCTATAGGGATAGCTTTTGCTGATTTGTTGAAAGGAAATGGTGCGAATATGTTGAAATGCGGCACGAAAGCGGGGATTTTTTATCTCAGCATGGGGCATTTTGCCGCAGATTTTTATAATAATTTCCTGCCGGTGCTGTTGCCGCTGATTATGGTGAAGCTGGGCATGTCCCTGACCATGTGCGGCGTGCTGGTCATGGTGCTGGCCTTTATGGCCAGCACCATTCAGCCCTTTGTGGGCTATGTGGTGGACAGGCACGACTGCGGCAGCTGGCTGGTGTGGTCGGTGCCCCTGTGCGGCCTCTTTATCTGCCTGGCGGGCTATGCCCCCAATCAGCCGGTCTTGTTCCTGTTATGTGCCCTGATGGGGCTGATGGTGGCCATTATCCACCCTCTGGGGATCGCCCTCCTGGACAAGGTGGGCACGGCAAAATACCTGGGGCGGTACATGTCCTTTTACATCGTCAGCGGCAATGTGGGCTTTGCCATTGTGCCGGTGGTGGTGACGGCTTTCATTGAGTATTTTTCCCTGGAGCTTTTGCCCCTTTTGGCCATCCCCGGCATTTTGCTGGGGGCGGCATACTATTTCAGCGGCATCTACTGTCTGCCCTCAGCCAACGCCAAGAAATCCCGGCTTGCCAGGGAGAATGGGCAGGACAGGGGGCAGAATATCAGCTTTCGGGAGATTGTCAGCAACAGGGCCGTGGTAATGCTGAATGCGGCACAGGCACTGCGCTGCTGGACCCATGTGGCGGTGTCCACCTTTTTGCCCCTGGTGCTCCTGTCCCACGGCTATTCCAGCATGATGGCAGGCAGCCTTTTGGCGGTTTTCCTGCTGGGCTCCGCTGCAGGGGGCATCAGCGGCGGCGAGCTGGGGGACAGGTTCGGCCACAAGCGGCTGATTGTCACCTATCTGGCGGTGTCCGCACTGCCGATTTTATTTTTCTTTGAATACCCTGATGCAGGAATCTGGACCATGCTGGCGCTGTTCCTGGGGGGAGCCTGTTCCCACGGGACGCAGCCCAGCTCCATTGTCTGGACGGGGAGGCTGATGCCCAAGTACATCGGCGTGGCCTCCGGCATGATGATGGGGCTGTGCTTTGGCCTGGGCAGCGTAGGAGCAGCCATTACCGCGGCCCTGGGGGACTATGTGGGACTGGAGAATGCCATGCTGCTCAGCGTCCTGCCCATGACCCTGGCGGCAATCATTACGGCCCTGACACCGTATCCCCGGGGTGAATGATGGGGACATACGGAAATGCCAAGAGCGTAATAGCTGGCGTGGCTTCATAACATAAATAATGTAATAACATAAATAGTGCAATAGCATAAATAGTGTAATAGCATAAATAGTGCAATAGCATGATGACGTAATAGCTGGAGGAATGTGAGGAATATTATGCTGGTAATCATCGAAAAGGCGATTTTGCATATCCTGGATTTTGCCGGAGGCGAGCCGGTGCTGTCGGACCGGGAACTGGAGCTGGAGCAGGGCACGCGGGAGTTTCTGACCAAGCATGTGGAAAAGACCATCGGCAGCCAGGACGCCAAGACGGGCAAGTTTTATGAAAGCAGCGAGTTCAGCGGCCATCTGGCAGCTTATCTGGAGGGGCAGGCAAGCTTTGCGGAGTTTTCCCGGCAGGTGGCCAAGGCCCTGTACCAGCCCCTCAGCCATGCAGAGGAGATAGAGGGGGCAGATTTATTTATCTGCCAGATAAGGGTTGACGATAGGCCCCGGCTGGTGCTGTTCAAGTGCACCAACAATCACGGCTATGTGCATCAGGTGAACGTGGCAGAGGACGGCAGCGTGGTGACCGAGGTGATGAACAGCTACGGCCTTTTGCCCAATCTCAGCCAGCGCATGGAGGAATTTGCCTACATCAACCTTGATACAAAGGAAGTGCTCATAAAGGCAAAGCGGTATTCCATTGACGGCAACAAGGTATTTGTCCTGCCGGAGCTGCTGCTGGAATGTGCCCAGTCACCATCTCCCAACGAGACCATCAAGGAAATCAGCAAGGCCGTCAAGAAGGTTACGGAGGCATACTGCCAGGACCAGGTGGAGGCGGCAGCAGCCGTCAAGAGCTACATCGCAGAAAACCTCCAGCCTGACGGCCAGCTGGACCCCCAAGAAGTGGGCATGGCGGTGTTCAGGGACAATCCATCCATGCAGGCTGACTACAGGCAGGAGATGGAAAACAGCGGCTTCAGCCAGCCGGTGGTGGTCAATCAGGAGGCAACCCTCAAGAAAATGCGCAAGCACAGGCTCAGCACCGATACGGGCATTGAGCTGGTGATACCCACGGAGTTTTTTGAGAATACGGAATTTGTGGAGTTTTACAAGGATGATGACGGCTTTATGTCCATCACCCTGAAAAACATCCAGAATATTACCAATAAGTAAAGTTATTAATAAGTGAGCTATTAACGGATAAGCTAAGTTAGCTAAGTTAACTAAGTGAATTAAGCAGGTTAAGTAAGTTAAGTAAGCCAAGTAAGCTATCAATACAAGTAAGGAGTCATGTTTTTAAATGTCATTTTCAGAGAGATTATTAGCCATTAAAGCCGAAGCCATGCAGGAAGCTGCACCCATGTTCAGGCACATTGATGAGATTGCCGAGGCCAATACCTTGAAGGTGCTGGATGCCATGCGGGAGTGCCAGGTGTCCGAGGCCCACTTCAACACCACTTCCGGCTACGCCTATGACGATATCGGCAGAACCAAGATTGAGGAATTGTATGCCAAGGTTTTCGGGGCGGAGCGGGCCCTGGTGCGCACCAATTTCGTCTCCGGCACCCATGCCCTGGCTACTGTGCTCTTTGGCATCCTGCGGCCGGGGGACAAGCTGGTTTCCCTTACCGATGCCCCTTACGATACCATGCAGACCGTCATCGGCTATGCCAACCCAGGCAAGGGCTCTTTAAAGGAGTTCGGTATTCTCTATGACGAGCTGCCCATGCCGGAGGGCAGGGTGGATATGGCAGGGATTGCCGGGAAGATTACCCCTGATACCAAGATGGTGCTGATACAGCGTTCCCGGGGCTATTCCATGCGCAATCCCCTGACTCTGGATGAGATTCAGGCCATCTGCGCAGAAGTAAAGAGGGTCAAGGCTGACTGCATCTGCTTCGTGGACAACTGCTATGGCGAGTTTGTGGACACCCGTGAGCCGGTGCAGGCAGGGGCGGATATTATGGCAGGCTCCCTGATCAAGAATCCGGGAGGCGGCGTGGCTCTGACCGGCGGCTATATTGCAGGCCGGGCTGATTTGGTGGAACTGGCTTCCTACCGGCTGACTGCGCCGGGCATGGGGGATGAACTGGGGGCTTCCCTGGCCAACAACCGCATGATTTTCCAGGGGTTCTTTTTGGCGCCTCATGTGGTGGCCCAGGCTGTCAAGGGAGCTGTCTTCGCTGCCGCTCTGTTCGCAAGGCTGGGCTATAAAACCCTGCCCCTGCCAACGGACATCCGGGGGGATATTATCCAGGCTATCCAGCTGGACACCCCGGAAAAGCTAATTGCCTTCTGCGGCGGTATTCAGAAGTATTCCCCTGTGGATTCCTTTGCGGCGCCGGAGCCGTGGGATATGCCGGGCTATGCCGACCAGATTATCATGGCGGCAGGTACTTTCGTGCAGGGAGCTTCCATCGAGCTGAGTGCCGATGGTCCCCTGCGTCCGCCCTACAACGTGTATTTGCAGGGGGGGCTGACCTTTGAGCATGCCGTGCTGGGCATCATGGGGGCTGCCCAGGCCATAGAGGACTTGCAGTAAATAGCTGTGATACAAAAAAGCTGTACCCATGCCGGATGGTGCATCCGGCAGAAGTACAGCTTTTTGCTTGCATGTTTTTAAATGCTGTTTTGAGCCGCCAAAACCTCAGCCATCATGCTCTGATGGGCCAGGCTTTGGGCGGCCGGGCTTTCAAAGCCTCATGGGGGTTACATCTGGCGATAGATGCCGATTACCTTGCCCAGGACGGATACATCAGTCCCGTAGATTGGCTGCATGGAATCATTCTCAGGCTGGAGGCGGATGCGGTCATCTTCCTTGAAGAAACGCTTCACAGTAGCGCCCTCGCTGCTGTCGTCATTCACCAGGGCTACTACGATATCGTTGTTCTCAGCGGTGTCCTGCTGGCGCACCATCAGATAGTCACCATCGTTGATGCCGGCCTTAATCATGCTCTCCCCCTTAACGCGGAGCATAAAGCAATCGCTGCTGGTGCCCATGAGGTTCACAGGGAAGGCGAAGGTGTCCTCGATATTCTCCTGGGCCAGGATAGGCACACCGGCGGTTACAGTGCCTACCAGCGGCACGTTGACAGTGCGCTCCCAAGGCTTGTCCTCCAGGAGGTCAATGGCCCTTGGCTTGGTAGGGTCGCGGCGGATCATGCCTGCCGCCTCCAGCTGGTTCAGGTAGCCGTGTACGGTGGAACTGGACTTCAGCCCTACTTCCTTGCCGATTTCGCGCACGGAAGGCGGATAGCCCTTCTTCATCAGCTGCTCCTTGATAACCTTGTAAATCTGCTCCATTCTCTTGTCTGCACAACGCTTGCGTCCCATAAACAAAACTTCCTTTCATATTGGTTTCAGGTTTTTATGTAAATATATTGTACCATATAAACGTTTGATTGTAAAGCGTTCTGCAAACAAAAGTGCCTCGGGTTTGAAAAATTTTTTTGGCAAATGTTATTTGCAGGCAAATCTGCACGAGATTTGTTTGAACAATTATCATCAATACAGTATAATAAAAATAGTTCGTGATTTACCTTTGCATTAGATAAAACGGGAGATGGTTAGTGTGGATTTAACAGAGTTTTTCCAGCTGTATCCAAAGGTGGCACTGGGGTTTTCCGGCGGCGTGGATTCCTCATATCTGCTTTATGCCGCCAAAAAGTGCGGTGCTGATATAAAGCCTTATTATGTCAAGGGAAAGTTTCAGCCGGAGTTTGAGCTGCAGGATGCGATGGATGTGGCAAGGTTTGTGGGGGCGGACAATTTTACCGTCCTGCATGGGAATCCGCTGGCAGATGAGCGGGTGGTTGCCAATGATGCCATGCGCTGCTATTACTGCAAGTGCAACGTGTTCGGCGCCATCAAGGAGCAGGCGGCCAAGGATGGCTACGAGGTGATAATTGACGGAACCAATGCCTCGGATGACCTGAACGACAGGACTGGCTCCATCGCCCTGCGGGAAATGAAGGTGCTTTCGCCCCTCCGCATGTCCGGCATCACCAAGACTGCCATCAGGCTCCTGTCCAAGGAGGCAGGGCTGACAACCTGGGACAAGCCTGCCTATGCCTGCCTTGCCACCCGCATACCGACCGGCATGCCGGTGACGGAGGAACTTCTGGACAAGGTGGAAAAGGCGGAGAGCGAGCTGATGTCCCTGGGCTACCGGGATTTCCGGGTGCGGGTGCTGGGAAATGCCGCCAAGCTGCAGCTGAAGCCGGAGCAGATGGCCAAGCTGATGGGGGAAAGGTATCTGGTGCTGTATGTGCTGGAGCAGTATTTTGACGAGGTTTATCTTGATTTGAAGGACCGCTGATATAATGCCATCAAAGCGATGGGGAGGCATTGATAGGGCGGCAGGCTGGGAAAAAGGAACGTTGATATGACAGATTTGCATGAGATGCTGCTGAAGGTAAAAAAGGGGGAGATTGCTCTGGAGGAAGCGGAAAGCTACCTCCGGCGCAAGCCCTTCGAGGATATGGGCTATGCCAAGGTGGACACCCACAGGCGCATCAGGTCGGGCTTTCCCGAGGTGATTTTTGCCCAGGGCAAGGCGGATGAGCACCTGCTGGCCATCTTCCAGCGTATATTTGAGGAGGAGGGGGAGGTCATGGCCACCCGGGCCTCGGAGCAGCAGTATGAGCTGATTGCTTCCAGGCTGCCGGAGGCCAGGTATGACAGGCTGTCACGGATTATTACCTGTGTGCGGTCAGCCAGGAAGAAGCAGGGCTGCATCGCCGTCTGTACGGCAGGCACGGCGGATATTCCCGTGGCAGAGGAAGCGGCCCAGGTGGCAGAGTATTTTGGCAACTACGTTGAACGTATTTATGATGTAGGCGTCAGCGGCCTCCACCGCCTGCTGTCCAAGGTTGAGATTATCCAGCAGGCTAACTGCGTCATAGCTGTGGCCGGTATGGAAGGGGCACTGGGCAGCGTCATAGCCGGTCTGGTGGACAAGCCGGTGATTGCCGTGCCTACGTCCGTAGGCTATGGGGCCAATTTTCACGGGGTATCGGCACTTTTGACCATGATAAATTCCTGTGCCAACGGCATAGCCACAGTAAATATTGATAACGGCTACGGGGCAGGCTATCTGGCCGCCCAGATTAACAGGCTGGCAGTGCCGCAGGCGTGATTGCCCGTTAAGTGTGCATGGATTATGGATTAGCTGCGGCCTGAGGGCGGCTGTGATTAGAAACAAGGGGGATATAATGAGCAGGATTTTGTATATTGATGCGCCATTTGGCATCAGCGGCGATATGATGGCGGCGGCGCTGCTGGATTTGGGGGCAAGCTATGAGAAGGTACAGGAGGCGCTGGCCAGCCTGCCTGTCAGGGGCTTTGCCACGGAGGTTTCCCGGGTTAAGAAGGCGGGGCTGGATATGTGCGATTTTCTGGTGAAGCTGGATAAAGAGCACGAAAATCACGACCACGATATGGCGTATCTCCACGGCCACAGTCATGAACATCACCATGACCACGGACATCATCATGACCATAGCCATGAGCGTGAACATGACCATGACCATGACCATGACCATGACCACGGCCATAGCCATGAACACAGCCACGAACATCATCATGAGCATCATCATGAGCACAGAGGCATGCCGGAAATCAGGGAGATTTTGGCTGCGGCCGGCCTGAGCCCTGCCGCCCGTGCCACCGCCCTGAGGATTTTTGAGGTGCTGGCGGCAGCAGAGGCCAAGGCGCATGGTGCAGACATGGACCAGGTGCATTTTCATGAGGTGGGGGCGGTGGATTCCATCGTGGATATTGTGACTATTGCCGTGTGCCTGGAGGACTTGCAGCTGGACGGCGTGGCAACGGGCACCCTCACTGACGGCTGCGGCACTATCCGCTGCCAGCACGGCATCATGGCGGTGCCTGTACCGGCAGTGACCAATATCGCTGTGCAGCATGGTCTCAGGCTGAAAATCAGCAACATAGAGGGGGAGCTGGTGACGCCTACAGGGGCGGCAGTGGCGGCGGCCATCCGCACTTTGGACAGGCTGCCTGAGGATTACCGCATTATTGCTTCTGGCATGGGGGCAGGCAAGCGGGAGTACAGCGTGCCCAGCTTTTTGCGCCTTTTGCTGCTGGAGACGGCTGGCAGGGACGATATGGATGATATGGATGATACACCTGATGTACATGATGCCCATGATGTACGTGATGCCCATGCTGCACATGGTATGGCTGGCAAAGGCGGCCCGGGGCAGGAGGACACTGCAGCCTGCCTGGAAACCAACATCGATGACAGCAACGGCGAGGCCCTGGGCCTGGTCATGGAGAAGCTCATGGACGCCGGGGCCCTGGATGCTTATTTTACCCCTATCTACATGAAGAAAAACCGCCCTGCCTACATGCTGGGAGTTATCTGCCGTCCGGAGGATACCGGCAGCATGGAGGAGATTATCTTCCGCCATACCAGCAGCATCGGCATCCGCAGCCGTCTGGTGGGCCGCCATATCATGGCCAGGGAAATCCGGGAGTTTTCCCTGGATGGCATCAGCGTCAAGGTCAAGGTATGCCGCTACGGCGAGCTGGAGAAATTTTACCCAGAGTGCAGCAGCATCAGGCTTTTGCAGGAGAAAAAGGGGCTTGACTACCTGTCTGCCTATGAATTGATAAGAATGTCCGCCATGAAGCAGAAAAATGTGCTATAATATATAATTGGCAGTATTGCAGGTGTGTCGTTAATGTAGTTTTTTGAGGGATGGGCTATGAAACAGATACCGTACTTGTGTAATGACGAAATTGATTTCATGGAAAAAATAGAATCCTTTAAGGAGCAACAGCGTTCTCAGCCACATGCTGCATTTCGTGCAGGCGGTGTCCGAGGAACTGGAGGACTACAACAGGCAGCTGAGGCATATTGCCGATACTGACAAGCTGACCGGCATGTACAACCGGGGTGCCCTGGACCGCATCCTGGAGGAAGAGATAAGCCGCTCCCGGGAGAAAATGGAGCCCCTGTCCCTGATGGTGCTGGATGTGGACAATTTCAAGGGCATCAATGACAATTTCGGCCATCTCATCGGGGATGCCTCCCTGATGTGCGTGGCAAATATCATCCGGGAAAGCGTGCTGGAGATTGATTTTCCGGGGCGCTGGGGCGGTGACGAATTCGTGGTCATCATGCGGGATGCCGATAGCGAAGCCGCCCTGAAAATCGGTGAGCGCATCCGCCGGAATGTGGAGGCATATTCTATTGAAAACGGCATGCTGCGCATGTCCATCAGCGGCGGCATCGCCACCCTGCAGGGCCTGGATGACAAGGAATCGCTGTTCAAGCGGGCGGATGAAGCCCTGTACATGGCAAAGTACAAATTCAACAAGAACAATGTGCAGATTGTCAGATAATGCTGTGCATTATGTACAGCCTGATAAAAAAATATATATATTTGATAAAAAATATATATAATAAAAAATATATTATGAGCAAATAGGATTAGCAAAGGAGTATATTGGACATGATTTTAAACCGTAAATCCGTTGAGCTGCTGGCACCGGCCGGCAACTGGGATGCACTGGTAGCGGCAGTGGAGGCAGGTGCCGACGCTGTTTATCTGGGTGGCAAGCATTTTAATATGCGCATGCACAGGAACAAGGAGACCAATTTCGATGATGAGATGCTGAAAAAGGCCATTGAGTATGCCCATGCCCGCGGCGTGCAGCTGTACATTACCCTGAACAACCTCATCAGCGTGGAGGAAGTGGAGCCTCTCAAGCGTTACCTGACATATCTCAACGAGATCAGGCCGGATGCGATTCTGGTGCAGGATTTTGCGGTTTTGGAGCTGACCAGGGAGCTGGGTGTGGATATTCCCCTGCATACCTCCGTCATGATGAATACCCACAACGAGCATGCCATCAAGAAGCTGAAGGAGTACGGCATTACCCGTATCGTGGTGGGCAGGGAGATGACTCTGTCCGAGCTGGCCCTGTTTAAGGAGCGCACCGGGCTGGAAATCGAGTATTTCATGCACGGCGACATGTGCATCGCTGAAAGCGGCCAGTGCATCCATTCCGGGGTGCTGTTCGGCCAGAGCGGCAACCGGGGGCGCTGCCTGAAGCCGTGCCGCTGGCAGTACAAGCTGATTGACGAGGCCACCGGGGAGGTGCTGGACAAGGATGACCAGCAGGACTACAAGCTGGCCCTGAAGGATATGTGCATGTACAGGAACATCCCGGAGCTGATTCAGGCAGGGGTATTTTCCTTCAAGATTGAGGGACGCATGCGCCCGGCTGATTTTGTGCGCCGCATCGTGGCTACTTACAGAAAGGCCATTGATGCCTATATAGAAGACCCGATGGGCTATACCGTGGATGAGGCAGGCTGGCAGGATTTGTACGAGAACCGGGCCCGTGACTTTACCACCACCTTCGCCCTGGGCCAGCCGGATGAAAGGGCCATCGGCTTTGACGGCAGCAGGGAGCCGCGGTTTTTCAGCCATGCGGTGGAGGAGCCGGGCTTCCAGGATGATATCCTGAAGGCGGAGGAGCCTATCCGGGCGGCAAATCCAGCCCATAGAACTTTGTCCGTGCAGGTTTCCGACCTGGCTGCGGTGAGGGCGGCCTGTGAGAACGGCGCGGATACTGTGTATCTGGCCGGCGAGGTGTTCAAGCCCAAGAAGCCGTGGACATTGAAGGAGATTGAGGCGGCTATTGCCATCGGCAGGGAGCATGGCACCAGGATTGTCATCAGCACCCCTAGAACCACCATGCGCCGGGAGTGCGGGGAGCTGGAGCAGTTCCTTCATGCAGTGGATGCCTTGCAGCCGGCAGGCATCATGGTGAGCAACCTGGGCTCCTTGAAGCTGGCCCAGGAGTGCACCGGCCTGCCTGTACAGGCGGATTTTTCCTTCAACCTTTTCAACCACATGGCGGCCACCTTCCTGCAGAAGAACGGCATCGTCATGGGGACGGCATCTCTGGAGCTGGCCTTTGAGCAGGTGAGGGGGCTGGTGGAAAACTCTCCGCTGCCGATTGAGGTTATCGTGCACGGCTCCTATGAGTCCATGATCTGCGACCACAATTTTGCCGCTATGCAGCTGCCGTACAATCATCTGGCCAATCCTGAGCTGGTGGAGAAGCATTATGCCCTGAAGGACAATGCCGGGGAAATCCATTCCCTGCGCATGGACCAGTTCGGCCGGAACCACATCCTCTTTGCCAAGGATTTGTGCTATTATCCGTATCTGGAAAAGTTCAACGGCGTGGCTTCCTTCAGGATTGAGGCCAAGGACTATGAGCCGGAGCTGACAGGCAGGCTGACTGCTGCCTACAGAAAGGCGCTGGACAAGCTGTCCGCCGGGGAGCCATACCTTGACGAGGCTGATTTTGCTGCCATGCAGCAGGATGGGCCTAGGAAGCTGGGGGTAGGCGTGTACCGCTTCCGCCAGTCCCAGGATTCCCTGTAATGCAGGAACTGGATGCAATACAGTAATTTACAGTAATTTACAGTAATTTACGGTAAGTTACGGTAATTTACGGCAATATTACGGTAATACTACGGCAATATTACAGCAATAAATATATGGGAGAGTTGCTTTATGTCACTGGAAAAGCCGATTGGCCCTGAGGCCATTCTGGAAAAGAAAAAGAAATATATCATGCCGTGCCTGGCGCATTTCTACAAGGAGCCGAGGCAGTTTGTCAAGGGGGAGATGCAGTACCTTTATGACAGCGAGGGCAAAAAGTACCTGGACTGCTTTGCGGGGGTGTCCGTCATCAACTGCGGCCACTGCAACCCGGAGATTAATGCCAGGGTGGTGGAGCAGGTGCAGAACCTGCAGCATGTATGCAATATTTATCTCACGGAGAATTTTGTCAATCTGGCAGAAAAGCTGGCAGAAGTGACACCGGGGGACCTGCAGAAGACCTTCTTCTGCTCCACCGGCACGGAGGCCAATGAGGGGGCCCTGCTGCTGGCCTCCATCTATACGGGCCGGGATGAGTTTATCGCCCTCAGGAACGGCCTCCACGGCAGGACGAAGCTGACCATGAGCCTGACTGGCATCCAGATGTGGCGCACGGACCCGCACCCTTGCGGCGGCATCCACTTTGCGCCTAATGCCTACTGCTACCGCTGCCCGCTGGGCAAGAAGTTCCCGGAGTGTGACTATGCCTGTGCTGATGCGGTGGAGGACCTGATTAAGACCGCCACCAGCGGACGTCCGGCTGCCCTGATTGCGGAGGCGATTCAGGGCAACGCAGGCATTATTACGCCGCCTAAGGGGTATTTCAAGCGCGTGAAGGAAATTCTGGAGAGCCATGATGCCCTGCTGATTATCGATGAGGTGCAGACGGGCTTTGCCAGAACTGGCAAGATGTTTGCTATTGAAAACTTTGACGTGGTGCCGGATATCATGTCTATGGCCAAGGCCCTGGGCAACGGCGCACCGATTTCCGCCTTTACAGCCTCCGCCAAGATTGCGGATACCTATACCAAGCCGGGTGCTTCCACCCTGGGGGGCAATCCTGTGTCCTCCATAGCAGGCATCGGGGTGCTGGACTACATCAGGGAGCATAACCTGATGGAGAATGCCCGTGAGCGTGGGCAGCAGCTCTATGAGGGGCTGTCTGAGCTGCAGAAGAAGCACCCGATTATCGGGGATATCCGCGGCCTGGGGCTGATGCGGGGTGCTGAGTTTGTCCATGCTGACAAGAGCCCGGCGGCAGAGGAGCTGGACAAGGTGCTGGAGGCCATGAAGGACAGGGGCTTTATCATCGGCAAGAACGGCGTGGCAAGGAATGTGATGGCGTTCCAGCCGCCTCTGGTAATTACGGCAGCGGATATCGACAATGTGCTGAACAGCCTGGAGGATGTGCTGACAGAGCTGGGGTACTGAGGTTATTATGTTTGCGGTGATTGTGAATACTCTGGCGATTGTGGCAGGCTCCCTGATAGGGCTGCTGCTGCGCCGGGGGCTGCCGGAGCGGCTGACCGGCGCCCTGATGCAGGGGCTGGGGCTTTGCACGGTGCTGATTGGCGTGCAGGGGGCAATCCAGGAAAGCAATATCCTGGTGATGATTGTTTCCGTGGTGCTGGGCATCCTGATTGGCGAGGCTGTGGATGCCGATGGGCATGTAAACCGCTTTACGGAGAGGCTCCTGAGCCGCTTTGCCGGGGGCGGCGGGGAGTCAGGCAGGCTGGCCAATGCCTTTGTCACCTCCTGCCTGATTATGAATGTGGGGGCTATGGTGATTGTGGGTTCCCTGGATGCAGGGCTCCGGGCTGACTATGCCATGCTCTATACCAAGTCCCTGCTGGATTTTATTTCCGGCATCATGCTGACGGCTGCTATGGGCATCGGTGTCATGGGCTCGGCTGTGTTTACCCTGCTGTTTCAGGGAGGGATTGTGCTGCTGGCTGAGTTTATTGCCCCCTTTGTGTCGGACTATATCGTGCAGGAGATGGCCTGCACCGGCTGCCTGATAATCCTTGCCCTGGGACTGAATATCCTGGAGCTGACGAAAATCAAGGTTATCAACTACCTGCCGGCCCTGGCGGTGGTGCCCTTTGTGGCATATGCTTTCAGGGCCTGGTGGATTGGCGTGTAAATGCTTTAATGAAAAAATAGAGGCTGTCGACTAATTTCTTAGTGCGACAGCCTCTTTTTGTGTGCGCCCAGCATGGGCGCACTCTAACGGGTGAAAGTCCCTAGTCAGCCCTAATAGCGGGAATGACATAGCTGAACACCAAGGGTGTCCATCGCGAGGTGGAATCTGAAGGAAGGTGTAGGCAAATCTCTGGTC
>JALFXV010000068.1 GCA_022786545.1 Selenomonadaceae bacterium | reverse complement strand
GACTTGGCTGGAGGGTGACATGCCGGTGGCATGTCACCCAGTCAGATACAGCGGCTTCGCTGTATCTGACTGCGACCGGCCTGGGCAAGCAAGGTGTTGCCGGTTGGAGCAAGAGAGGTTACTGCAAGGTAGCCTCTTTTTTTCATGCTTGGAAGTTCGTGGACTCTGTTCAGACTTTATATGGGATGAGCAGGGACAGCTACCCATCGAAAACACGCTCGCGCTCCTCGTTGTGCCTAGCGGATGCTAAGCTCACGCTTCACCTTCGGCTCGCGTATCGCTAAGCACCGAGGCACAACAAAGGTTTTCGCTGGGTACTGTCCCAACTCATCCTTTTTTGGTCTGAACAGATACAACAGAATAATCAATGCTACAAATTGCAGGCTACCTTGGCGATAATACGAGGTATTGCGTCTAACCGACAATAGGAGCTGGTAGCTGACGAAAACTGGGACTGCCAGCATTTATGCAAGGAGAATGTTAATCAAGTAGCGTTTTTTAGGGAAGTGATGGGGGAGAAGGTGCATAAGTGGCTGTTGGCAGGGAAGCGATGGGGGGAGATGGCGGCGCCAATGCAGGGCACTGAGCCGCGCCTCGGTGCTTAGCAATTCGCGAGCCGTAGGCGAAGCGAGAGCTTAGCATCCGTTAGGCGTGGAGGGATAACGAAACCCTATTGACATGAATTAGTTTCGAGGATAAATCCTTGTATGCTAGGCGGAGGAAGGAGGCATGGTGGTTCCATGCCGACTGACGACAACAACGCAGACAAGGATTTAGACCGAAAATAATCATGGAGATAGGGTTTTGTTATCCCTATAGCGCGAGCGTGCCTGCATTGGCATCGTCTCTCCCCCCATTGGAATATTGCAAATTACTAACTTTGAAAATTCTGCTAAAATAGTCCTATTCATATGTTGCCATAATAGTATATAATATAGAGTAAGTATAATTTTTATGGGGATTAGGGCTGTGTTATGAGTAACAATAAAAATGCTTTCAGGAGAAGTGTTCTTTTTGCTGGCAATAGCGGCTTTATGAAGGAGAGCCTGCAGGAAAAGCTGCAAAAGGAAGGCTGGGATGTAGTTGGTCAGGAGGAGGACAGCTTCAAGCTGTACAATCCTCAGATTGTGATTTATTTTGCAGGCAAGGACTGCGGGCAGGATATGCTGCAGGTGATGCATGATGCCAGGCAGTATAATGTGGAGCGATTTTTGTATGTGGCCAGTGCCGGTGCCAGGCAGGCATATTGCGAGGATTTTGTGCTGGCATGGAGCCGTGAGCATGGCTTGCAGTCATCCGTAGTTGTTTTGCCGGAGGTATTCGGCAGCGGCATTTCCAGCGATGACAGCATTATTGCCAGGCTGTTTTGTGCCGCCTGCCGTCAGGAGAAATTCCAGCTTCATGGCCGTGATGATGTGCCGGTGCCGCTTTTGTATCTGGAGGATGCCTCTCATGCCATCCTGATGATTATCCAGCAGGATGTGAAAAAGGAACGGATTGTGGTTTCCTCTGAGGAAGCCATGAGCTTTACGCAGGTGGTGCTGACCCTAAACGGCTTTGTGAATCTGCCGCAGATTGAGGTGCTGGGGCAGGGAAATGAGTTTTCCCCGGTTGCCGCATATAGCCGTGCAGAGGAGTCAGGGCAGGCAGGAGATGATGGCAGCTATAGTAGGGATAGCAGTGATAGCTATGATTTCACGATAAGGCCCAAGTATCATGCTGCCGAAATGCTGAAGCCTGTCTATGAATGGTATGCCCTCCATGATGGGGAGGGGGCAGGGGAAGCGGATGACTCAGGCCTTGGGCCTGATGATGAGGCGGAAGCTGATGGCAAGCCTTCCGAAGGGGAAGACAGCAAATTGGAAAGATTCAAGCCCTATCTGGAAAACATAGGGCTTTTTGTGGTGATTGTCATTATCAGCATATTGCAGGGCAACACCCCTGTAAATTTTGCCACCGGCCTGGATGTGGCGTACATCTATATCATCATTATGGGGGTTCTCTACGGCAAGCAGCAGTCACTGCCTGCCGTGCTGCCTTCAATGGCTCTTTTGACCTGGGGGCTCCTGAATCAGCACGGGGAGATTTCCAGTATTTTCTACGTGCCGGAAAATATTTTCCACTATTCCACCTACCTGTTCCTGGGGGTTTTTACCGGCTATATCAGTGACAGCTGGCGCAGCCAGCTCAGTTCCCTGGGATACAAGCTGAACCATTTTGCCAGAAGGTACAGCTTCTTGCAGGAGAATTATCAGAAATCCATTGAAATCAAGGACAAGCTTTACCATCAGATCATCAACTCTGATGACAGTATCGGCTGGCTGTACGGCATTATCCGCCAGCTGGATACTGTCGAGGTGGAGGATATCTTTACCCAGGCGGCAGCTGTTACAGGCCGTATCATGGGCACCCAGAACGTGGCAATCTACGTTATGGGCAAGGACCAGTTCTATTTGCGCCAGAAGGTGCGCCTGGGGGACAAGACTGCCCAGCTGCCTCATTCCAGGAAGACGGAGGACAATCCATACATCATGGATATGCTGGCAAACCAGCATTTGTTTGTCAATCATGGCCTGCAGCTGGGGCTGCCTGACCTGGCGGCGCCGATTGTCTATGACGGCAGGGTGATTGCGGTCATAGAGATTTACGGCATGAATTTTGAGCAGTGGAGCATTTATCAGCAGAATCTTCTGTCTGTGACTTCCCGCCTGATTTCTATGGCGATGGGCAAGGCGTATCTCTATGAGGAAGGCATCCAGAGCCGCCGCTTTGTGCCTCAGACCAGGATTTTGCAGCCGGAGGAGTTTGCCAAGCTGGAGAAGGGGCTCCTTGCCAGGGCCGCCTTGCAGGAGAATGTCAGGAATGTGCTGCTGGAACTTTCCTGTGCCGGCATGAGCTATCAGGAACTGGACAGCAAGCTGTCCGGGGCCATCCGCCAGGAGGATGCGGTGGGGCTCAAGGAGGACAGGGTATTTTTGCTGCTGCATGATGTGGACGATACGGGCATGCATCTGGTACGGCAGCGGCTTCTGCATCGCGGCATAGATGTATTGGAGAGCAGGGAGCTGGTGTAGGATGAGTGATGAGCTGTTGTTGATGTGTATAGGCATTCACCTGCTGCTGACGGGGGCGGTGTATCTGGCTGTGTCCCTGAAGGCTGACAGGCTGCAGGCCCTTACTGAGGCGGGGATTGTTTTTCTGCTGCCCGGGGCGGGCTTCTTGGTGGTGTGCATCACCAGGCTTTTGTACAGCCTGCGGTTTATGCAGAGCAGGATTGACCCTCACAAGCTGATGAACAGTAACAATGTCTTTACCAACCTCATCAGCTATGACGAGAATGTTATTCCCCTGCATGACACCTTTCTGGTGGATGATGTGCAGGTAAAGCGCAAGGTGTTCCTGGATGCCGTCAAGCAGAATGTGCTGGACAATCCCAAGGTGCTGCGCATGGCTACCTACGATGCGGACAGGGAGATAGCCTATTATGCTGTGTCCATGATTTCCGGGCATATTGAGGAACTGGAGGGCAAGCTGGCGGAACTGGAGGCAGTGCTCCGGCAGGAGGCTGCGCCGGAAAAAGTCAGGGAATATGTGGGCCTTTTGGCGGATTATCTGTCCCAGGATTTTGTGGATGCCCTGACCAAGAGGGAGAAGGGCAGGATTTATGTGGAGGTTCTGGCCAGGCTCCTGCAGGAGGAACCTGACAATGACGGGTACATGCAGGCAAAAATCAACCAGGAAATTCTCCTGGAGGACTATGGGGAGGCCGAGAGGGACTGCCATGCTTTCCAGCAGAGGTTTCCTGACAGGGAGGAGCCTTATCTTCTCTACATGAAGCTTTATCATGCCATGCGCAGGCCGGAGCTGCTGCAGGACAAGCTGGCGGAGCTGAAGGGCAGCAGGGCAAGGCTTTCGCCGGAGGCACTGCGGATTTTGCGTTACTGGGGAGGGGCTTTCAGTGAAGGGCTTTAAAAAGGAAATATGGGTGACGTTTTTTATTGTGGCGGCACTGGGGGTCTTTTTTCAGTTGAACCGCATGGATGTCTTCCTGCATCTCAATCCCTGGAGCAATAACGCTCCTATGGGGGCGGCAGAGGGGGAGGATGCCTATGCGGGGCTGCCTAGGGAGAAATGCTTGGTGATTTATGATGCTGGTGAGGTGCAGAGCGTGCTGCGCAGGCACATGATAGAGAGGATTCTGACGGAACAGAAAAAGGAGGCTTTGCGGCTGCCGCTGCACAAGGCAGAGGGGCTGCCGGAGGATTTTGGCGGCATCGTTATCGCCACCAACAGGCTGAAGGACATACCATGCCTGCCGGAGATAGAGCAGTATGTGGAGCAGGGGGGCACGGTGCTGGTGCTGGGGCAGTTGCAGGATGATGTACTGCCTGAGCACATGAAGGCGAAGCTGGGGGTTCTTTCCGTAGGCCAGGAGCACAACGCTTACGGCGCCAGGGTGCCGGGGACTATGTACATAGGACTGCAGGGCTTTGGTTTTGATTCTGCCGTCTATAGCACCTCTATTGCGGAGGTCAGGCTGCTGCCGGACGCCGTGCCGGAGGTGACATCTGCTGACGGTCAGCCTGTGGTCTGGTCCCACAAGGATGGCAAGGGCAGGTACTTTGTCTGCAACAAGCGGGAGCGTGATGACAAGAATAGCTATGGCATGTATACTGCCATGCTGGGGCAGCTGCATGAGGATTATGTGTATCCGGTGATGAATATGAAGCTGTACTTTATTGATGATTTTCCTTCGCCGGTGCCGGAGGGCAAGTTTGAGCGCATCTATAAGGAAACAGGCATGAATACGGCGGATTTTTATCGTAAGCTGTGGTGGCCGGAGATGCTGAACAACGGGGATAAGTATAACGTAAAATATACGGGGCTGGTGATTGAGAGCTACGGCAACCAGGTGAAGGGGGAGTTTGCTCCCCTGGCTGATGGCTCGGCACGGCTGGGGCTTATTGTCTACGGCCGGGAACTTTTGAAGGCTGGCGGTGAGCTGGGCATCCACGGCTACAACCATCAGTCCCTGGCGCCTGAAGGATACGGCCAGGACCATCTGGGCTACAATACCTGGGAGAGCCAGGCGGACATGGAGGAATCCCTGCGGGAACTGAAGCGCTATATTGAGGAGGTATATCCGGGCTATGAGATTCACTCCTATGTGCCCCCTTCCAATATCCTGAGCCCCGAGGGAAAAAAGGCCCTGAAGAATGTCTTTCCCCATCTCAGAGTATATGCTTCACTGTACAATGGCCTGGCCACTGCCAAGGAGTATTTTCAGAATTTCCGGGTAAATCCGGACGGCACCTGCGAGATCCCCAGGGTGTCTTCCGGCTATGTGCCTTTGCCTGAGGATGTCTGGGAATCCTACAGCGTCATCAGCTACAATGGCGTTTTTTCCCATTTCGTGCACCCGGACGAGATGTTTTATGAGGAGAGCCAGAACCTGACCTGGGAGATGATGAAGAAAGGCATGGGGGATTTTCTGTCGGATGTGAATAACAGGTTCGGCTGGCTGGAACCTGCTACGGCCTCCGAGGGGGCTGATATCATGG
Organism: Selenomonadaceae bacterium; assembly: GCA_022786545.1. GTDB lineage: Bacteria > Bacillota > Negativicutes > Selenomonadales > Selenomonadaceae > Anaerovibrio. Next base: position 13,281 of record JALFXV010000068.1, on the reverse strand, counting down.
AGAATTATTTCGCTATGGATTACCGGCTGGAGCGCAGCCCCCTGGGGCTGAAAATCCACTGCTGGAATTTCAGCCGCCCGGTGACCTTTATTCTGCGCACCCATAAGGATATTATGTCCGTACAGGGCGGCAGGGCGCAGAAGGTGCAGTCTGATGCCTATGTGCTGACCGTGGAAAAGCCGGATTTTGCCGTAGAATGGGCAGGTGAACAGCAATAATGAAGATATGTTTGTTGGTTGAGGGCTCCTATCCTTATGTGGTGGGAGGCGTGTCCTCCTGGATACAGATGCTGATGGAAGGGTTTCCCGAGTACGAGTTCTTTATCTATGCCCTGGGGGCGGAGTCTGTCGACAGGGGCAAGTATAAGTATAAGTTTCCTGCCAATGTGACAGGGATTCAGGAGGTTTTCCTGGATGAAATCCTCAGCTGCAAGTCCCCGTCCCTGCAGGAAAATATTTTGTCCGAGGCGGAACGGAGCTGCATCTACGACCTGGTCATGGGGGAAAAGCCCATTGATATAGGCGCGATGGCCAGGATTTTCCAGCACAAGGGCAAAAAGCGCAATCCCCTGACGATTTTTATGAGCAGCGATTTCTTTGATATCATCAGCCAGGTTTACAGGAGCAGGTACAGCTATCTGCCTTTTACGGATTTTTTCTGGACCATGCGCTCCATGCTGCTGCCGCTGTTTTATTTTCTCCATCAGCCCCTGCCGGAGGCGGATGTGTACCATAGCGTGGCAACAGGGTACTGCGGCATTATCGGCAGCTTGGCGGCCAGCGTGCAGAGCAAGCCTTTCCTGATTACGGAGCACGGCATTTATTCAAGGGAGCGGGAGACGGAAATTGTCAAGTGCGGCTGGGCCAAGGGTGACTTCAAGTCAGTATGGATTAATTATTTTTATAATATAGCCAAGCTGGCCTACCGCTCGGCGGATCTGGTGGTGACGCTTTTTGAGCAGAATGCGGTTATTGAGCAGGAACTGGGCTGCGACCCGGCGAAAATCAGGATTGTGCCCAACGGCGTCCGCATGGAAAGGTTCCGGCATATCGGGGAGCTGCAGCAGCGGGATGGCCCTCTGGTGATTGGGGGCGTGGTGCGGGTGGTGCCTATCAAGGATATCATCACTATGCTGCGGTCATTCCTGCTGGTACAGCAGGTGTTTCCGGATGCGGTACTGAAGGTTATCGGCCCCTACGGGGAGGACAAGGAGTATTATGAGATGTGCCGCCAGACCGTGGAAACCTTGCAGCTGAGGAATGTGGAGTTTACCGGCTCTGTGAATGTGGCGGAATACCTGCCCAAGCTTGATATCATGGTGCTGTCCAGCATCAGCGAGGGGCAGCCCCTGGCAGTGCTGGAGGGGCAGGCGGCAAGGCGGCCTTTTGTGACTACCAATGTGGGCTGCTGCCGGGAGCTGATTTATGGTGCAACCGGTGATGAGCTGGGCACGGCAGGCGCCGTGGTGGCTCCTATGGACTACCGCCAGATGGCCAAGGAAATCATCCGCCTGGGCAGGGATTTTGAACTGCGGCGGCGGATGGGCAACATCGGCTATCAGCGGGTGGAGAATGGCTATACCTATGAGAATTTTATCAGCTCCTACCGGGAGATTTATGGCAAATATGAAAGGATGGAGGTGAAGGGCTAGATGGCTGGCATCGGATTTGAATTGAAAAGGCTTTTTGACCGCCGCACCTTGATGGGTCAGACTATGGCCTACGGCTATTCCGCGGTGATTACCGCCGGGCCTTTTGCCCTCCTTACCTCGATGGTGCTGCTGATTCAGCTGCTGTTCGTGCAGTACGGGGTGGCAAAGGGACTGGGGCAGCTGTATACTGCCTCGGTGATTTATCCCTTTGTGTTTTCCCAGCTTCTGACCTGCGGCTTTGCTATGGTGATTACCAGGTATCTGGCTGACAGGCTCTACCAGGGGGAGTACGAGAACGTGACTGCCTCCTGCTATGGCATTATTTTTCTTACCCAGCTGCTGGGAGCGGTGGCAGCTGTGGCATTTTACTGGAACAAGCCACTGCCCTTTGCCCTGAAGCTTTGCACCTACGTATTTTTTATGGAGATGGCGGCGGTGTGGCTGCAGGGGGTGTACTTGACGGCCCTGAAGGACTACAAGTCCATTTTCTTCAGCTATGGGGGAGGCGGCGCAGTCAGCGTGCTGCTGGCCTGGGCCAATCTCCATTTTGCCTTTATGGAGCCGGTGGCGGGCTCCATGCTGTCCATGTGCCTGGGCACAGGGCTGATCGTGTGCTGCTTCATGGTGCAGATTGCCAGGTATTTCGGCTATCCTGCAGATGGGATGAATTTTGAGTTCCTGCCCTATTTTGAGGAGCATTACAGGCTGTTCGGGGTGGCCTTTTTCTACACCCTGGCCATTTATGTGGCAAACTTCATCATCTGGAAGGGCCCCTGGGGCGTGATGGTGGCGGATACCTACCTGTATTCCCCCCGGTATGATGTGGTGACCTTCTATGCCTTTTTGTCCATCCTGCCCACCATGATTATGTTCGTGGTATCTATGGAACTGAAGTTTTATGAGCAGTATGCGGTGTATTTCACCTATATTACCCAGAAGGGGAATTTCCAGGATATTGAGGACGCCCGCAAGGAACTTTTGCATACCCTGTGGACGGAGTTCAAGAATATCATGGAGTTTCAGCTGGTGTTCAGCCTGGTGTTCCTGGCAGCAGGGGGATATCTTTTGTCTATGGGGGGTGTCAGCTATCAGGATGTGAATATTTACAGGATCCTGGTGCTGGGTGCTTTCTTTAATGCCGTCATGCAGGTGGTCTATACCCTGCTCCTGTATCTGGAGGACCAGCGGGGGGCGCTGCTGATTGCAGGTGTTTTCCTGCTGGCCAACATGATTTTGGGCATGGGCGGCATGTGGCTGGGGGAAGCCAGCTACGGCTTTACCTTTTTCCTGTCAGCGCTTCTGGCGTGCGCTGTGGCAGTTATGAGGCTGCAGCATTTCTGCCAGAGGATCAGCTATTACGTATTTTGTGGCAGGCCGGTGTTCTTTGAGGTGCCTGACGGCGTGTTTTCACGGCTGGCGGCGTTTTTGTACAGGGACAGGCAGGAGAGAAATGCCTGATGGCAGGTTTTGGGGATGGGATGTATTTTGGATGGATTTTATTTTGACAGGACTGATTTTGCCGGAAAGGAGGGAAAGGGCTGATGAGAATGTCGCGTGTTAAGAGGCGGCGGCTGAACCTGCAGCAGAGGCGCGAGAAGATGCAGTGCAGGAAGAAGGCGGCTGCGGCGTTTTTGACGGGCCTGGCTGCCGGTGCACCTCTTCGGGCGGATGCTGTGACGCTCAATGTATTGCAGGATATTCATGGTGACTTTGATTACATGGAGAATAATCTTGCCAATGTCAGGGCCTTTGACCTGGCAAAGGAATATGTGGGGGAAGCGGCGAAAAATGCGGCTATTGCCCAGAGCTACCTGGAGGAGGCGGAGGGCATCTGCCGGGATGCGGCTGAGAACCTGCGCATGGCTGAGGAAAACAGGCGGCAGGCGGAGGAGCAGGTGCGCCTGACGGCAGAAGCGCTGCAGAAAACACGGGCTGACAGGGTAAGGATGACGGAACAGGCTATCGCCAGGCAGCAGGCGGTGGCAGATTACCTGCCGGTGTGGTACGAGGCACAGGCGGAGCTGCAGCAGAAGCTGGATGTGCAGCAGGCGGCAGCCCTGGAAAGGCCGCCTGAAGCGGCCACTGACGGGGATGGCGGGCTGTCCCTCCGGGAGAGGCAGCGGGCTGAGTGGATTGAGGCTGCCTGGGAGGAGGCAGGTTTTGAGAACAGCCGCCTGCCGGAACTGGAAATGCGTTTTGCCGGTTCTGCCGTGGCTGGCAGCACCGGCAGCCAGACTGATGAGATGGATGCGGCCCAGGCGGCTGTTGATGCCTATTGGGCACGCATGGAACAGCTGGATGCCCAGGTGGATGCGGCCAGGGAATATTTTGATAGCGTCAGCGACCGGCTGGATGAGCTGAAGGATTTGTGCCAGGAGGCAGAGGAAGCGGAGGCCGACCTCCGCAGGGATGTTATTGACTTGGAGATGGAACTGTCCAGGAACCGGCAGGAGGTGCTGGACTGCCAGCAGGATGTGGCAATATGCCAGCAGGAACGGGCCGAGGCAAACAAAGCCTGCTTTCAGGCTCTTCTGGAGCGAAATGACAGCTTTGAGGCGGTTGTGGAGGCAAGGGCCTCCCTGCTGCATTTCGGGGATGGCTCCGGCGCCCAGAACCGGCTGGGCTATTATAGCTGGCAGGGGGCGGCAGCCGGACATCAGCTGTATGATGCCTATGCCTACTACTGGACAGGCTATGGCAGGGAATTGTCCATTAGTAATGCCTATGTGTACTCCCATACGGGGCTTCCTGCGGGGGAGATGAGCGGCCTGACGGATACTGTGGTCAGTGCCGCGTATACCAATAAGCATCCTGTGTATGATGTGCGCTACGGGCTGGATATCAATCTGCCTACTGGGGAAAGCCGCCTGCATGATAATGCGGTGGTGCCTGATTATCTGGCGCCCTATGGCAATATTGGCGAGGGCTGGAATTTTACGCCCCGCCTGGAGGTCTCAAGGCATGTGGACAAATATACGGGCTGGACCTGGCGGAGTGCCTATTCCTTCCGGGGCAGCTACGCAAATTCCCTGGATGATTTGTCCTCCGTGGTGCATCCGGGCAGCATCTGGCTGAATGAGCTGGAATATCTCCATGCGGATGAGGCAATACAGTATATGCTGAAGCTGCAATATACGAAAAATAGCCGTTCCTCCATGACGGGTGCGGTGAATAATTACAGCTTTACCGAAGGTGACGGCCTGGCGGGGCGGGGGCTTTTCCGCAGCTGGTTTACAAAGCATGATGCCTGGGCTGTGTACGGGGCGTGGTCATACGACCGGGCAGCCGCCTATGAAGATGCCGCTATGGGGGGAGCCGGTATTCACCGCCTCTACTACGGGGGCGGCTGGTTCCACAGGTTCGATGCCCGGCGGCAGCTGAGGCTTTTTGCCAACTGGCTGCGGCTGGAAGGTGCGGCATACGACCCGCTGACGCGGCAGAGCTACAGCTCCGGGCGGCGGTTTTCTGTTTCCCTGGGCTACGACTGGCGCATGGATGACAGGAACAGCCTGTCCCTGGATTTGGAGCGGGCAGTTATGAGACAGCAGGGGGATGCCAATTATCACGGCTGGGGCCTTATGATGAGCTATAACAGGAGTTTCTGAGGTCAGGGATACACAAGAGGAGTTTTGGATGGCAGGCAGAATGAAGATTATTATAATATGTGCCTGTGCTGCCATCCTGCTGGCTTGTATCAGCGTTTATGCGGCAGGCAGCAGGAACGGGCCGGCAGCTGAGGCGGATGAAGGTGTGGCTTATCGCCGGGAAATGGCGGAATTGATCGGCAAAATCAAGGCATACGGCACTTCCGGGCGGGGGGATGGCTTTTTTGTTATTGCCAACGGGGGTGTCGGGCTGATGGAGCCCAATGAGTTTTTGCCGGAGGCGGATTATGGCAGGCTGCTGCAAAGCCTGGACGGCGTAATGGCTGAGTCGGTGAACTTTGGCTGGGATATGGAAATGGACAAGCCCATGACCCCTGATGAGCAGGATGAATATCAGCGGCTTCTGGATAATGCCGGGAGGGCGGGGATAGTGCCCTTGGTACTGGATTATGCACGGGAGCCGGGGAATGTGCAGCGCGCTTACCGGGAGGACAGGAGCCTGGGCTATCTGGGCTGGGTGTCCGGCAGGCGTGAGCTGGACAGGCTGCCGGAGGGGCTGCCCCATAATGACAATGATTTGCCGTGCCTGGAACTGAAAAAGGCGCGGAATTATCTGGTGCTGCTGAATCCGGCGCAGTTTGCCTCCCGGGATGCTTATGTGCAGGCACTGGCTGCCAGTAACTACGACTTGCTGATACTGGATGCGTATTACGGTGACAGCCCCTTGACAGGGCAGGAGGTTGAGCTGCTGCAGCGGAAGCCTTCCGGGGCACGGCGCCTGGTGGCTGCCTACATGAGCGTAGGCGAGGCGGAGGAATACCGGCCCTATTGGCAGGAGGACTGGCGGGAAAATCCCCCTGAATGGCTGTGGCAGAGGAATGAGGACTGGGAAGGCAATTTCCGGGTGCGCTACTGGCAGAAGGCATGGCAGGATATGCTGATGGGGGAGCCTGGCAGCTATCTGGACATTATCCTGTCTGCCGGCTTTGACGGGGTTTTTCTGGATGTTGTGGATGTGTTTTATTCCTTTGAAAGCTTGTCAAATGGCGAATAAATTGTTAGAATGAAGGTCAGAGATTTTAAGGGACATGGCCTGGGCGATGTTCCTGCGGAGGTGTTTGGTATGTCGGCATTGACTGACAAGCTGGCCGCTTATGGCTGCAACATAGATGAGGCGATGGGAAGGTTCCTGCACAACGAGGCTTTTTATGCCAAGTGCTATGGCAAGTTTGTGGCGGACAAGGGGTTTGCCAGGCTGGGGGAGGCCCTGCAGGCAGGTGATGTGAAGGGGGCTTTCGAGGCTGCCCATGATTTGAAGGGCATCAGTGCCAACATGGGGATTACGCCAGTCTACGAACTGATTGCGGGCATGGTGGAGGTGCTGCGTGCCGGAAAGATGCCGGAAGATGCCGCAGAAAACTATCAGAAGCTGATGGAGATGCATGCTGAATTGAAGAATTTTGCAGGGTGAAAAAAATGTGTTAGATTGGCAAAAAAAGCTTGCATTATCTTTTGATTGCTGATATAATAATTGATGTTGTGCAGGAAAGAGCTGAGACGGACTTTTGAAAAAGATGAAAAAAATCTTGACAGAAGTTGTAAAATGTGGCATAATATTTCTTGCGTTGTCGGGGCGTAGCTCAGTTTGGTAGAGCACCTGGCTTGGGACCAGGGGGTCGTAGGTTCGAATCCTGTCGCTCCGACCATTTTTTACGCGTCTGTAGCTCAGTTGGATAGAGCAACGGCCTTCTAAGCCGTGGGTCGGGGGTTCGAATCCCTCCAGTCGCACCAGCTTGTGGTTTTGGTAAATTTTATATAGATTCAGTATCGGGGCGTAGCTCAGTTTGGTAGAGCACCTGGCTTGGGACCAGGGGGTCGTAGGTTCGAATCCTGTCGCTCCGACCATTTTGCAGGATGAGGCTTCTCAGAAATGAGAAGCCTTTTTTGCGTTTGCAATCAGGGCAGATATTTTATTTTGTGTGGCTGGCAGGCCGGCAAATTGCCCCGCTGATTTGTTGTACATTTTTTCGTGGCAAATTGGAAGGAATTGTGGCTGAAATTGGAAAAATTTTCGGGGTGGCCCCCATGTAGCTGGTGAATTTTCCTGGGAAAGTAAAAAGGTGATTACTTTTAGTTATCAAAAAATGTTAGACAAATAAATTTTTTATATTAAACCCTAAAATGTATTTATGGAAAGTATATTGTTCCAACGGTGAAAAACAGTTTAAGTTATTTCTAAAAACGATAAAACAAGATGAAAACCTTTACTTGACTGAATTTATTTATAGTGGTATTCTTTTAATAAGGCTAAATATGTACTATGAATTTCACAATAACTATTTTATAAAGCATCAATAACTTTGAGTTATGGACTGAGCTGGCTCCGGGGTATTGAGGTGGAAATTCATAGAAAAAATCTAGGTAATATACACAGGGGAGGATTTTTTGATGATTGATATTCTCAATCGCGTACGCAACAAGGATTTACAGGCGAAGATTGTTACTGCTGAAGAAGCAGCAGCTTTCATCAAGCCGGGCATGAATGTTGGTACCAGTGGTTTTACTCCATCCGGTTATCCTAAGGCTGTGCCTCTGGCATTGGCAGCCCGCATGGAAAAGGAGCACTTCCAGATTAACCTCTGGACCGGCGCTTCCACCGGTGATGAAGAAGATGGTGCTTTGGCAAGGGCAAATGGCATCAAGTTCCGCATGCCGTACCAGACCAACAAGGATATGAGAAATGCAATCAACAGCGGCAAGATTGACTACTGCGATTTGCATCTGTCCGAGTCTGCTCAGTTGGCTCGCTATGGATACATGGGCGGCAAGATTGATGTGGCTATCGTTGAGGCCTGCGCTATCACCGAGGAGGGCAATATCATCCCTACCACTTCCATGGGCAATACTGCTTCTTATGTACAGACTGCCGACGTGGTTATCGTGGAGGTAAATACCAGCCAGCCTCTGGAGCTGGAGGGCATGCACGATGTATATGTTCCTCTGGATCCGCCAAACCGCCTGCCAATCCCGGTTGTGAAGCCGAATGACAGGATTGGTACTCCTTATATCCCATGCACCCCGGACAAGATTAAGTTTATCGTGCCTTGCGATATTCCTGACCGTGTTCGTCCGCTGGGTGAGATTGATGAGAACTCCAGGAAGATGTCCCAGAACTTTATCCACCTGCTCCATGATGAGGTGAAGGCAGGCCGTATGCCAAAGAACCTGCTGCCTCTCCAGTCCGGCGTAGGTGCTGTGGCTAACGCTGTTATCAGCGGCTTCGTGGAGTCCGACCTGAAGGATTTGTCCGTGTACACCGAGGTTATCCAAGATGGTATGTTCGACCTGATCGATGCCGGCAAGCTGAACTTTGCTTCCGGTACATCCCTCAGCCCGTCTCCTGAGGGCCTGAAGCGTTTTTATGACAACATCAAGGAGTACAGGAAGCACATCGTGCTCCGTCCTCAGGAGGTTGCCAACAGCCCTGAGGTTGCACGCCGCATCGGCGTTATTGCCATGAATACCGCCATCGAGTGCGATATTTACGGCAACGTAAACTCCACCCATATCATGGGTACCAAGATGATGAATGGTATTGGCGGTTCCGGCGACTTCGCCCGCAACGCATACCTGACCGTATTCTTTACAGTTTCAACTGCAAAGGGTGGCGCAATTTCCTCCATCGTGCCTATGTGCTCCCATATCGACCACACTGAGCATGATGTGGATATCATTGTTACCGAGCAGGGCCTGGCAGACCTCCGTGGCCTGTCCCCTCGCCAGAGAGCAAAGGTTATCATTGAGAACTGCGCACATCCTGATTATAAGCCGATGCTGATGGATTATTATGAGAGGGCCCTGGCAGCAACCAAGAGCGCCCATACTCCTCACATCCTTGAGGAGGCACTCTCCTGGCATGAGAGATTCCAGGCAACCGGCACCATGAAGAAGTAATAGGGGGTTTTTAGAATTATGAGCAATGAGAAAATTCAGGCTGGATTAGATAAGTACAATGCCAGCGTAGAAAAGGCAATTTCCCGCTTCCCGGAGCGTCCAAACCTGCCGGAGCAGCGTCTGTACACTCCATTGGACATCAAGGATACCGACTATGCTGATGAAATCGGCTATCCTGGCATGTATCCTTACACCCGTGGCGTACAGCCTACCATGTACCGCGGCCGTTTCTGGACCATGCGCATGTATGCAGGCTTCTCCACTGCTGCAGAGTCCAACAAGCGTTATCGTTACCTGATTGAGTCCGGCGCTACCGGCCTCTCCTGCGCATTTGACCTGCCAACCCAGATTGGTTATGACTCTGATGATCCTATCTCCGAGGGCGAGGTTGGCAAGGTAGGCGTTGCTATCGACTCCCTGGCTGATATGGAAATCCTCTTTGACCAGATTGACCTGGGCAAGGTTTCCACTTCCATGACCATCAATGCTCCGGCTTCCGTACTGCTGGCTATGTACATCGCAGTAGCAGAGAAGCAGGGCGTGCCTGCAGACCAGCTGAAGGGTACTATTCAGAACGATATCCTGAAGGAGTACGCTGCACGTGGTACCTATATCTTCCCTCCACGTCCTTCCATGCGTCTGATCACCAACATCTTTGAGTATTGTTCCAAGAATGTACCAAAGTGGAATACCATTTCCATTTCCGGTTATCATATCCGTGAGGCTGGTTCCACCGCTTCCCAGGAAATCGCATTCACCATCGCTGATGGTATTGCATACTGCGAGGCTGCTATCAAGGCCGGCCTGCACATTGATGATTTTGCCGGCCGTCTGTCCTTCTTCTGGAACGCTCACAACAATGTTCTGGAGGAGGTTGCCAAGTTCCGTGCTTCCCGCCGCGTATGGGCAAAGGTTATGAAGGAGCGTTTCCACGCTGAGAAGCCAAAGTCCATGATGCTGCGCGTTCACACCCAGACTGCAGGCTCCATGCTGACTGCCCAGCAGCCTAACAACAACATCATCCGTGTTGCTCTCCAGACTGCTGCTGCTGTTATGGGCGGTACCCAGTCCCTCCACACTAACTCCCGTGACGAGGCTTTGGCTCTGCCAACTGAGGAGTCCGTAATGATCGCCCTCCGTACTCAGCAGATTGTTGCTTATGAGTCCGGCCTGGCTGATGTAATCGATCCTCTGGCTGGCTCCTACTATGTAGAGGCCCTCACCAACAAGATTGAGAAAGAGGCCTGGGAGTACATCAACAAGATTGATGAAATCGGCGGTGCTGTTGCTGCTATCGAGAAGGGCTACATCCAGAAGGAAATCCAGGATTCTGCTTACAAGTGGCAGATGGATGTTGAGTCCGGTGCAAAGACCATCGTTGGCGTTAATAAGTTCCAGATTGAGGAAGAACCGCCTAAGGGCCTCCTGAAGGTTGATGCTTCCGTTGGCGTTGCTCAGTGCGAGCGCCTGGCTGCTATGAAGGCTAAGCGTGACAATGAGGCTGTAAAGGCTGCATTGGCTGACCTGAAGGCTGCTTGCCAGGATGAGAATGAGAACCTCATGCCGCACATTCTGAATGCTGTACGCACCTATGCTACTCTCGGTGAGATCTGCGGCGTAATGCGTGAAGTATTCGGTGAGTATGAAGCTCATGTAAATCTGTAATATTGTGGAGGTAAAGTAGAATGGAAAAGCGCGTTAGAGTATTAGTAGCAAAGCCAGGCCTTGATGGTCATGACCGTGGCGCAAAGGTTGTTGCCCGTGCACTGCGTGATGCAGGCTTTGAGGTTATTTATACCGGTCTCCGTCAGACTCCTGAGCAGATTGCTGAGGCAGCCCTGCAGGAGGACGTAAATGTTATTGCAATGTCTATCCTCTCCGGTGCTCATCCGCACCTGTTCCCTAAGGTTGTGAACCTGGTTCGCGAGAAGGGCATGGATGACGTGCTGATCATCGGCGGCGGCGTTATTCCTGAGACCGATATTCCGGCTCTGAAGGAAGCAGGCGTTGCAGAGGTATTCACTCCTGGTACCCCGACCAGTGCTATTGTTGATTTCATCAAGGCTAACGTAAAGTAAGTCCTTGATAGTGTCGGATAGATAATTTGGCGTTTGAGGCTGCGGCTCCTTTTTTGGGGGCTGCAGCCGAGGATGCCGGTGTGCAGGTTATTGGTGGTGCAAAATGGACATTGTAGAAGAACTGTTAAAAGGCAACCGGCTAGCTTTATCCCGTGCTATCACTGCCATCGAAAACGAGTATGATGAGGCTGTGGATATTATGAAGCGGCTGTATCCTCATACAGGCCATGCCTTTGTCCTGGGTATTACCGGCCCTCCGGGCGCCGGCAAGAGTACCCTGACTGACAAGCTGGCAAAGGCCTATCGTGCCCAGGGAAAGACTGTTGGTATTATTGCTATTGACCCTACGAGCCCATTTACCGGTGGTGCTATCTTAGGTGATCGTATTCGCATGAACGGCCTGACCATGGACGAGGGTGTTTTCATTCGTAGTATGGGAACCCGCGGCAGCCTGGGTGGCTTGTCACATAAGACTGCTGATGCCATAAAGGCTATGGACGCCTTCGGCAAGGATGTTATCTTTGTAGAGACCGTAGGCGTGGGACAGTCTGAGGTTGATATAGTAAAGGCTGCAGATACAACAATGGTCGTATTGATTCCGGGCATGGGCGACGACATTCAGGCCATCAAGGCAGGTATCCTGGAGATTGGTGATGTGTTCACCATCAACAAGGCTGACCATGATGGGGCTGACAAGCTCGTCCGTGAGCTGAATATGATGCTTGACCTTGATGCCCACGGCATGCAGGCGGAGCAGACCTCCACGGAGAAGGCTCTGGCTGACCAGTTCCATCATCTGAACGTGGCGAAGCATGCAGAAGGTATGGCTTGGCGGCCTCCTATCCAGAAGGTTATTGCCAGCCAGAATGAAGGTATCACTGAAACCATTGAGAACATCGAAAAGCATTTCAAGTACATTAGTGAGACGGGCATTTTGCAGCAGCGTCGCACCCAGCGTACCAAGAACGAGATGCTGGATGTTCTTCATAGCAATATTGGCAAGTATATTACCGGCAAGCTGAGTGCAACCGGCAAGCTGGATGAGTATGTAGCTCAGATTAAGGCAAGGGAGACCGACCCTTATACTGTGGTTGCCAATATCATGCAGGATATGTTAAAAGAGTAATTTTTATTTAGGGGGTATGCTAAATGGCATTCAAGATTTTAGGTGTAGATCATATTGGTGTTGCTGTAAACGATCTGGAGGAGACTCAGAACTTCTGGACTGCTATCGGCCTTCCTTGCACCGGCCAGGAGACTGTTGCAGAGCAGAAGGTTACCACTACCTTCAATCCTACTCCGAACGGCTCCGAGATTGAGCTGCTGGCTGCTACCGAGCCTGACAGCCCTATCGCCAAGTTCATTGAGAAGAACGGCGGCCGTGGCGGCATCCAGCACATCGCTCTCCGGGTTGACGACCTGCCTGCAGCTATTGCTGACCTGCAGGAGAAGGGCATCAAGATGATTGACACCAAGCCTCGCAAGGGTGCCGGCGGTGCAGATATTGCCTTTGTTCATCCGAAGTCCACTTATGGCGTGCTCTTGGAGCTCTGCCAGCATGAGGACAGATAATAGAATCCAGCCAAGGTTTTATGGGGCTGTTTAGGAGGTAAAAAATGGCTACAGTTCAGGAAAAGATTGAACTTATGAAGGAAAAGAAAGCCCACATCGAGATGGGCGGTGGCGAGAAGCGCATTGCAAAGCAGCATGAGAAGGGCAAGATGACTGCCCGTGAGCGTATTGCCAAGCTGTTTGATGAAGGCTCTTTCGTTGAGCTGGATGCTTTCGTAAAGCATCGCTGCACCAATTTCGGCCAGGAGAAGAAGGATCTGCCGGCTGAGGGCGTTGTTACCGGCTATGGTACTGTTGATGGCCGCCTGGTTTATGCTTTTGCACAGGACTTCACCGTAGAGGGCGGTTCCCTGGGTGAGATGCATGCCAAGAAGATCTGGAAGGTTCAGGATCTGGCTATGAAGATGGGTGCTCCTATTGT
>JALFXV010000054.1 GCA_022786545.1 Selenomonadaceae bacterium | reverse complement strand
ATGTATTAGTGGAAACCATCTGTGGACACCTCTCTAGAGTTTTTGTTTGGTCACTAATACTCTAAAGGAACACAGATGGTTTTTCAATATGCAGTTATTAATTAAACATGGTTATTCACCCACCATTATGCCAGAAGCCTCCACATTATGTCCTTTTATGCCAATACGGAATACGGTAGTTTTCATACCACCTATATATTTTGCCCTAAAACAAAAGCACTTGCGCCATAAAAATAATATTGCCAGTGCAAAAAAATACCCCGGCAGGCACGAAGCCGCCGGGATATCTATAAGGGAAAAGGAGATGACGCACAAATACACTCATGCGAAATCTATATAAAATTAGAAGGAGCCTTGATTAGACAGCACTTAGACTAAAATCAGCCTCACTCAACAATCTCAATCTCACCTGTGATGGAAAAGTTCACCCACTTGGCAATATTTACCGCATGGTCGCCGATGCGCTCAAAATACTTGTCTATCATCATCATATCCATGAGATACTCCGCATCGTTGCTGCCTGCCTTCAGCCTGCCTACCAGGTCGCTGCGGATGTCGCAGAAAAGATTATCCACCACATCATCGTACTTCAGCACCTCGTTGGCCAGCTCCATATCCTTGTCGCCAAAGGCCTGCAAGCTCATGTGCACCATGTTGCTGACCGCATCGGAAATCTTCTGGAAATCCACCTTGTCCGCAGCCTGCTCAATATTGCCCACGGAGATAATCTCTGCAATCTCGCAGGCCTGGATGCCGATGCGCTCCATATCCGTCACCATCTTCAGGGCCGCAGAAATAGAACGCAAATCCCTGGCCACCGGCTGCTGCTGCATCAGAAGCTTCAGGCAGATATTCTCAATGCTGCGCTCCTGCTGGCTAATCTGGCTCATCATGTTGTTGAGGGTCTTGGCACGCTTGATATCGCCATTCAGCAGGGAATCCACCGTCAGCTGGATAGCCTCCTCGCAGAGGCCCCCCATATAGACCATCTCATCCTTCAGCAAATCAAGCTGCTGGTCGAAATATGCTCTCATCAGCCGAACCTCCCTGTAATATAATCCTCAGTCCGCCTGTCCTTGGGCACGGAAAACATCTGCTCAGTCTCGCTGAACTCCACCAGGTCCCCCAGCAGGAAGAAAGCACAGTAATCAGATACGCGCACCGCCTGCTGCATGTTGTGGGTAACCATGACCACAGTGTACTTCTTTTTCAGCTCCACTGCCAGCTCTTCAATCTTGCCGGTGGAAATCGGGTCCAGAGCCGAGGTGGACTCATCCATCAGGAGGATATCCGGCTCCACCGCCAGTGCCCTGGCGATGCAGAGCCTCTGCTGCTGGCCGCCGGACATGCCCAGGGCGGAGGTGTTCAGCCTGTCCTTCACCTCGTCCCAGATGGCGGCATCCTTCAGGGACTTTTCCACGATATTGTCCAGCTTAACCTTGGAGGTGATGCCGTGGGTACGTGGCCCATAGGCGATATTGTCATAAATGCTCATAGGGAACGGGTTCGGCTTCTGGAAAACCATGCCTACCCGCTTTCTCAGCCAGGTAACATCCACCTTGGGCGCATAAATATTTTCTCCGTTATAAATTACATTCCCTGTAATCTTAATCCCTTCCACCAAATCATTCATGCGATTCAGTGTCTTCAAAAAAGTGGACTTGCCGCAGCCGGAAGGGCCAATCAGCGCCGTAATCTGATTTTTTGGGATATCCACGCTGATGTCATGGAGGGCATGGTGGTCGCCATACCACAGATTCAAGTCCTTGACTTCCATTATCGTATCCATAAAATTGTCCTTTATATTTATACATCATTATACATTTTTTAGCTTCTTGGCTGCCATGTTGGCAGAGAAATTCAGCAGCAGCGTCAGCGTCATGAGAATTACGGCGATGGCAAAGGCCACGCTGGTTTCGCCCCGCTCGCTGGCATAGACATACAGTGCCACTGTCAGGGTAGCAGAAGAAGACTCCAATGCCGTTATGAAATCGTTCAGCACCAGGCCAAAGCCTGCCGTGAACAAAAGTGCCGCCGACTCGCCCACGATGCGCCCTGCGGAAAGGATACAGCCCGTCACGATGCCGTCAACAGCGTTGGGCAGCACCACGGTGCGCACCATGTGCCACTTGCTGGCACCCATGGCCAGGGCACCCTCACGATAGGCATTGGGCACTGTCTTCAGGCTCTCCTGGGTAGTGCGGACAATCACTGGCAGTATCATCATTACCAAGGTCAGGCCGCCTGCCAGGATACCCTGCTTCAGGCCGAACATCTCGGAAAACAGCACCATGCCTGCAAGGCCGAAGATAATGGACGGGATGCCGGTCAGCGCCTCTGCCGCAAACTCAATCAGGTTCACCAGCTTCTTGTTGGAAGCGTACTCAGTCAGGTAGATGGCAGCACCTGTGCCCAAAGGCAGGACAACCGCCATAGCCACCACTATGATATACAACGTATTCAGCAAATTCGGCAGGATACCGATGGTCTTTCTCACATAGCTACTCTGGCTGGTCAAAAGCTCCCAGGACAGGTACGGCACACCCCGGTAAAAAATATAGCCGATAATAAAGGCCAGCAGCAGGCAGGTAAAAATCGCACTGGCCCAGATCAGGCATCTCGCCCCCTGGTTCCACAGCTTCCGGCGGGAAAAGCCCGCGGTGCTGCTTTCAGGGATGGCCGCCCGGCTCACAGCCGCATTTTCCATCCTACGCCACCTTCCTTCCCTTGACAAATACATTCAGGAACACATTAATCATCATAATAAACAGGAACAGCACCAGCCCGATGGAAAACAGTGCCTGATGCTGCAGGGAACCTGCGGCGGCATATGACATCTCAGAGGCGATGGCCGTAGTCATAAACCGCACAGATTCCAGCAGCCCCGGCATATTAGCCACGTTTCCGGAAACCATGATAATCGCCATGGCTTCACCGATAGCACGGCCTACTCCCAGAACAACGGCTGCCGCGATACCGCTCTTGGCAGCCGGTACACTGACCCTGAAAAATGTTTCCATCTCGGTTGCCCCCAGGGCCATAGAGGCTTCCTCGTACTCTCTGGGTACTGCCTTCAGTGCAGTCTCAGACACGTTGATTATTGACGGTAAAATCATGATGGTCAGCACAATGATGGCTGCCAGAAGGGTGGCACCAGAGGATAAGGAAAATATCCCCTGGATGCCTGGAACAAGTATAATCATGCCTACAAGGCCGTAGACAACGGAAGGGATGCCAGCCAACAGCTCCACCGCAGTATGAATAACCTTGGCAAACTTTGGAGGAGCAGCCTTGGACAGGAAAATCGCTGTCAGCAGGCCAACGGGTACACCTATCAGCACGGCGCCTGCCGTACCGTAGATGCTGGTGAGTATAAAGGGAAGGATGCCAAAGGATGGCTCCACCGTGGAGGCAGTTGGCTGCCATGTGGTACCGAAGATAAACTCCGGAATACCTATCTTTAGAATTGCTGGCAGGCCGGCAATTACCAGATGTATCGTGATGCACAGCACGAAGCCTACTGCCACGATACCGCACAGCATAAACACTGCGTTTATGCTCTTTTCAGTCATTTCCTGCCATTTGGTTTTATTTTTCATGATATATCAGACCTCTTTGCTAAAAGCCTGCTTATTTAGCAGTCGGCACTGCACCGGCCTGTACAATCAGCTCTGCTGCTGCCTTGGAGGTCATGAAGTCAAAGAAGGCCTGGGCAGCCTCGCTGAGCTGTGCGCCCTCCTTGGTAATCAGGTTGAACGGACGCTGGATAACATACTGGCCACTGGCGATATTTTCCTCGCTGCACTCCACGCCATTTACCTTCAGGACCTTGATACCATTCTGATTCTCTACAGAAGCGAAGGAAGCGTAGCCGATGGCAGCCTCGCTGTTCTT
This sequence comes from Selenomonadaceae bacterium, assembly GCA_022786545.1. Taxonomy (GTDB): domain Bacteria; phylum Bacillota; class Negativicutes; order Selenomonadales; family Selenomonadaceae; genus Anaerovibrio. The sequence continues at coordinate 9,966 of JALFXV010000054.1, read as the reverse complement.
GACAGCCTCAATTACGGCGCCGGTGGAAGTCAGCTCCTGAGCCAGCTTGCACTTGTCCTTGGTCTTGGTGATGGACTCAAAGCCATCGCGGGTGCCGGAACCTGCCTCACGGCCGATAGCTGCCACCTTGCCGGCATTGCTGCCGAACTTGCTCCAGTCAGCAGCCTCGCCGCTGAACAGGGCAGCCACATCCTCAACCTTCAGGTCATCCACAGGGCACTTCTCATTGACGATGATGGCAATGCCGTCCAGTGCCACAGTGGTCTCCTTCAGGCCCTTTGCCTTCTCGCTGTCCTTCAGGGCGCGGGAGGAAAGGCCGATATCGGTGGAACCCTTGCTTACTGCCTCGATGCCTGTGCCGGAGCCGGAAGCATCATAGGTAATGGTTACGCCCTTGTTGTCCGTCATGAACTTCTCGGACAGGATGCCGATAACCTTCTCCATAGAGGTGGAGCCGTTGGTGGATACCGCACCCGTGAGGCCGGAGCTGCTGCCGCCATTGTCGCTGCCGCAGCCTGCTGCCAGGAGCCCCAGCATCATTACAGATAATAAAACTGAAAATAATTTCTTCATGTTCTTCATTTACTTGCACTCTCCTTCAAATAACATTTACGGATTTCTCTGAACATGGCTATATATTAATACGCAAATGTAAAGTCCATTTGCCTGTTTTTGTAAAAAAAATGTAAATATCGCTGTATACAAAAATCCCCCGGGAAACAAGCTCCTGCGCCCATTTTCCCGGAGGAATAAATACATTAAAGTTACCGCCTGTATATAGTTGTGTGCATTTCGGCACCCTTTCGCCAGGAATCCTGCCTTTACTTTCCTGCTGCCATGACCTGCGCCAGCGATTCCCACACATCAGGGGTTTCCAGGGTACTGCGCCAGTAGGCGCTGCCAGCCAGGTCATAGCGGCTGACCAGTGATGCCTTCAAAGCCAGGGAGCGGCGGTTCTCCTGCCACACCCGGTAGCGGCTCTTCCCTTCCGTGTACTCAAAATAATACTGTCCTTCATTAGGCAGCCACACCGGGGACAGCTTCCTGTCCTCAAGCAGCTTTTCCGCCTGGGACATGGACAAGGTTGTGCCCTTTGCCTTGCCGGTCTTCACATCTTCCTGCCAGATGCGCATATAAAGGGGCATGCCCAGCAGCAGCTTCCTGGGCGGCACCCCTTCCGCCAAGGTTGCCGTGATGCCCTTTTCCACCCAGCCCAGGGATGCCACGGAACCGCTGACCGTGGAAGCTGCACTGTGCTCATCATAGGCCATCAGCATCAGGTAGTCCACCTGCTCCGCCAGTGCCCTGCGGTCATAGCAGCGGGACCACATGCCGGAACTGCTGGGAATGGTAATATCCATAGAGACAGCCAGCCCCTCTGCCTGAAGTGCCCGGCTGATTTCTCCCACGAAATCCGTCAGCCTGTCCTTATCTTCGGGATAGATATTTTCAAAGTCGATGTTGATGCCGTCCAGCTGGTATTTTTTCGCCAATGACTTCATTTCCCTGACGGCATTTGCCCTGCCCATGGGACTCCCCAGGAGCTTTTTCGTCATATCCGGGTTGAAGTCGTTGGTAATCAGCGCCCAGACCTGATAGCCCCGTGCGTGGGCCTGCCTGACATAATCCAGGCTGGCATTGCCCTTCTTATCCTTGATTTTCCCCTTTTCATTGGCAATGATGAACCAGCTGGGGGAAAGTACATTAACCCCCGGCAGCTTATTCTGCTCCGCCAGCCTGCTGGCCTTTTCCCCGGGTGCCTGCCAGTCCCACAGCACACTTATCTGACCTGCCGCCAAAGCTGTATTTGCCCACAGCAGCAGCACCATAAATACCGCTATTACCGCCTTTTTCATGCAGCTTATCTCCCCTTCCTCATCCGTTTATCTTCCATTAAATTATAATTCATAGGAAAAAGAAATACTACTAAAAATATAAATAATATTTCCCATTGTTTTTTCGTCCTTTAATGTTATAATGTGGCATTATGCTGTATAGCTAAAAGTTAACAAATAATTATTTGCATAAAGGAAAATTTTTTACTAAAAAGCTGTGCGCAGCATAATAAATTGCTAGGGGAGGATGACTATGACACGTACACAAAAATTAGGGCATCTGGCTGCCATCCTGACGATAATTCTCTGGGGTACCACCTTTGTCTCCACCAAGATACTGCTGGAAGCATACCAGCCGGTGGAAATTCTCTTTTTCCGCTTTGTGATGGGGCTGCTTGCCCTGACCATCATCTATCCGAAGCCCCTGAAGGGAACCAGCCTGCGGCAGGAGCTGGTATTTGCCGCAGCAGGGCTGTGCGGCATCTGCCTCTACTACCTGCTGGAAAATATCTCCCTGACCTACACCATGGCTTCCAACGTAGGGATAATCACCTCCATTGCGCCATGCTTAACCGCCATCGTGGCATATTTTGCCCATGTGGATGAGGAGGCTGTCAGCAAAAAGTTTTTCTTCGGCTTTCTTGTGGCACTGTCCGGCATTTTCCTCATCAGCTTCAACAGTGCCGAGCTGCAGCTGAATCCTGCAGGGGATGTGCTTGCCATGCTGGCAGCCCTTGCCTGGGCATTTTATGCCGTAATTACCAAGGGCATAGGCAGCTATGGCTACAACACCATTGTTATGACCAGACGGATATTTTTCTACGGTATTCTCTTTATGCTGCCTTCGTTATTCTTTTTTGATTGCAGCTGGAGCCTGCTCCCCTTGCAGGAGCCTGCCTACCTGCTGAATCTGCTGTTCCTGGGACTGGGCGCCTCCGCCCTGTGCTTCGTCACCTGGAACTATGCCGTCAAGATGATCGGGGCTATCCAAACCAGCATCTACATCTACATGGTGCCTGTCATTACGGTAGTCACCTCCATCATCGTCCTGGATGAGCAGATTACGCCCATGTCGGCACTGGGCATCGTACTCACCCTGGGAGGCCTGGTGATTTCCCAGTACCGCAGCAAAAGAAAAGCATAACGCACGGCATTGGCAAAATAATATAAAAATACCTCTATGGAGACTGCAAGCTTTCCGCGCACTATGCGCCAGCTTCCTGCCATCTGCCATAGAGGTATTTTAATTTTACCTGCCTGTCAGGCATACCCAACTACTGCACGTTTCCTTATCCGGCTAAATCGGCTTATCTGAGGAAGCCGCCGATAATCTGCTCCTCCGCCTCTGCCTCTGTGAGCCCCAGGGACATGAGCTTTATGAGCTGGTCCCCGGCAATCTTGCCGATGGCCGCCTCATGGATAAGGGCGGCATCCACATTCCTGGCATCCAGCTTCGGCACAGCCACCACATGAGCCTTGTCCATGATGATGGCATCACACTCCGCATGGCCGCTGCACACACTGTTGCCCACGATAGCCGCCTCAAAGACCTGCTCTGAGCTGTCCTTTGCCACGGAACGGGAAATAACATCCGTGCTGGAGCCATCGCCATTCAGTGCCACCTCGTATACGCTGGTAGCAACCTGCTCCCCGTGGGTCATGAGCCTCTCATGGACAATCATGGTAGCACCCTCTGCCAGCTCTGCCCTGGTGATGCGATGGGTGTTGTCCACCCCTTTGATCTGCACCATTTCCATGTCCACATAGCTGCCGGCCTCCTGGTATACCTCGGTAACAGGATTCAGGATGCGCTTGCCTGCGCCGTCTCCCTCGCCGTAGTGCTTCTCCACATAGCGGATTCTGGCATTTTTGCCTACAAAGAAGCGGTGCACGCCATCATGCTGGGAATCCTGGTTGCCGCAGTTATGGATGCCGCAGCCAGCCACAATAACCACGTCGGAATCCTCGCCAATGTAAAAATCATTGTACACCGTTTCCTTGATGCCGCTTTCACTGAGCACTACCGGGATATGCACGCTCTCGTTCTTTGTGCCCGGCTTGATGCGGATATCAATGCCGCTCTTGCCGTCAGTTTTGGTAGCAATATCGATGTTGGCAGTGGTATTGCGCCCTGCCTTTTCGCCGTTGACGCGGATATTGTACGCCCCTTCCGGCACGCCGTGCAGGTCAGCCACCTCGGTCAGCATCTGCATCTGGATTTTGTCTAGCATATTGCGCTCCCCCTTTCCGGCGCCAGCTTGCTGCAGGCGGCATTTACAGCGGAGGCGGTTCCCAGCAGCTCCGGCAGGATTTCATCCTTCGGTCCCTGCTTTGCCACCCTGCCGCTCTCAATCACCACAATCTCATCGGCAATATTCAGGATGCGCTCCTGATGGGAAATAATCAGCACCGTTCCCTGCACCGTCTCACGGATATTCTCAAACACCTGAATCAGGTTCTGGAAGCTCCAGATATCGATGCCTGCCTCCGGCTCATCAAAGATGGAAAACTTCGTCCCCCTTGCCAGCACAGTGGCAATCTCAATGCGCTTCAGCTCGCCGCCGGACAGGGAGGAATTGACCTCACGCTGAATGTACTCCTTGGCGCACAGCCCCACCCGAGAAAGGTACTCGCATGCCTTTGCCACGGACAGGTTGACGCCGGTGGCCAGCCGCAAAAGGTCAATCACCTTGATGCCCTTGAAATGCACCGGCTGCTGAAAAGCAAAGCTGATGCCCAGCTTCGCCCGCTCCGTGATGTTTTTCTCCGTAATATCCTCGCCATCAAACACAATCTGCCCCTCAGTGATAGGGTTGATGCCCATGATGGTCCTGGCTAGAGTGGACTTGCCGCCGCCGTTAGGCCCTGTGATGACCACAAATTTTCCATCAGGAATAACTAAATCCATGTGGTCAATAATATTTTTGCCAGCATTGCCATCTGCAACTGTGTAGGTGACATTCTTTAATTCCAGCATAATAATCTACTTCTCCTAATACACATAAAAATACACACAATGTTACAAACATACAATACACGTAATGCACGTAACACTTACAATTCACACAATACACACATGGTATACATGCCATATACGCACAATAGACATGCAATACATACAAAAGGGGCTACCATCTTTTTACTCAAGATGATAACCCCTAAACTTAAAACTCGATGCCCTGCGCCCGCTAGCATGACAGTACCCACAAAAACACGCTCTCGCTCATCGTTGTGCCTCGCGTTACTAACATTCATCTATCGCCTGCGGCTCTGATGAATGAAGTAACGAGGCACAACAAAGGTTTTCTTAGGGTACATGCCATGCTAGCTTTGCAATCTGCATGACTGAAATTTTAGAATAAATCTTTAGCCAGAACGATGGTCTGGTCGCGGTTCGGCCCTACGGACACAATGCCCAGGTCAATGCCGGTAACCTCCGCCATGCGCTCCAGGTAGATGCGAGCCTTCTCAGGCAGCTCCTCATAGGTGCGAATGCCGCTGATATCGGTCTTCCAGCCCTCAAAGGTCTCATAGACAGGCTCAACCTCTGCCAGCACCTTCAGGGAAGCCGGAATCTCGTTGAGGATTTCGCCCTTGTACTTGTATGCCACGCACATCTTGATTTCATCCATGCAGTCAAGGATGTCAAGACGGGTGATAGCCATGTAATCAATGCCGGACAGCATACCTGCGTAGCGCACAATGCAGGCATCCAGCCAGCCGGTACGGCGCGGACGGCCTGTTACAGTGCCATACTCATGACCGGCATCGCGGATTTTATCGCCAATCTCGTTGAGCTGCTCCGTCGGGAACGGGCCCTCGCCTACGCGGGTGCAGTACGCCTTTACCACGCCTACAACCTTGTCGATATCACGAGGCGCAACACCTGCACCTACGCCGATACCGCCGGAAATAGGATGGGAAGCGGTAACATACGGATATGTGCCATAGTCAATATCCAGCATGGTTGCCTGGGCACCCTCAAAGAGGATTTTCCTGTCAGCCTTGATTTCGTCATGAAGCAGGGCGATGGTGTCGCATACATACGGGCGCAGGCGGTCTGCATAGCCCTCGTACTCCTTCAGCATGGACTCATAATCCATCGGCTCCTTGCCGTACAGCTTCACAATCTCCTGATTCTTCAGCTCCAGGTTTTCCTTCAGCCGCTTGGCAAATTCTTCCTTATCGATAAAATCGCAGACGCGGATGCCGATGCGATGGTCACGGTCAGCATAGCACGGGCCGATACCGTTCTTGGTAGTACCTACCTTGTTGTCACCCTTCAGCTCCTCGATGTAGCCGTCCATCTCGCAGTGGTACGGCAGAACCACATGGGCACGGTTGCTGATGCGGATGCCGCTGACATCGATGCCCTTCTCAATCATGCCGTCCATTTCCTGCAGCATAACCTTCGGGTTAAAGGCAACACCATTGCCCACCACGCACAAAGTACCCTTGTACAGAATGCCGGACGGCATCAGGCGCAGCTTGTACTCCGTGCCATCAACGGCAACAGTATGGCCGGCATTACTGCCGCCCTGATAGCGGACAACGGTCTCAGCCTTCTGTGCCAGATAATCTACGATTTTACCTTTACCTTCGTCACCCCACTGGGTGCCCAAAACTACAACAGCTGACATACAGCAGTCTCCCCTCGTTTTTCTATGAAGCCGCCCGGCTGCATGCCAGGCAGGCATTATACCAGAGCCATGCCCCGCCATCTTGCAGGGCAGCTCCCTAAAACATCTTAAAATCCCTTTCCTGACGTGCATCAAAAAAGGACTCAGGCAACATTTGCCCCGAGTGCAGAATATTTCATCTCATTAATATACTCATATATCATAGCATGTATAGAGCAGTTGTGTCAATCGCCTCACAACCGCCCCTTGCAGAAAATTATTCCTGCCTATAAAATTAGAGCCATATAAAGCCATGCAGGCAAAAAATTACGATATAAAATATAAAACAGGCAATACATAGCGAAAGGCGGTAAAGATATGCAGAGGGTACGCATTGTAGATATTGCCAAGGAGCTGGGGGTCAGCACGGCAACAGTTTCCAATGTCATTCACGGCAAGACAAAAAAGATTTCCGATGCCACAGTCAAGAGGGTGCAGAAGCTGCTGGAGGAAAGGCAGTACATCCCCAGCATGGCAGGGCTGCTGCTGGCACAGAACGATTCACGCATCATCGGCATCGTCATCAACAATCACGGCAAGTATGAGGGGCATGTGCTGGAGGATCCCTTCGTGGCAGCTTCCCTGAACGCCCTGTCCATAGAAATCGAAAAGTCCGGGTACTTCATGATGGTGAAGACCACTACCCGGCTTTCTGATATCGTAAAATTCGCTTCCATGTGGAACATGGAGGGCATGGTCATCATCGGCTTCTGCGAAGAAGAATACAAAGAGCTCCGACAGTTCATGCGCATCCCCTTCGTGGTCTATGACGGCTTTTTCGAAAACGCTGCTGATGAAATTAACGATACTAATGCCGCTAACGAAATTGACAGCATTAACGATTCTGACAACGCTGCCGCGGCAAGGCTCTGCAACCTGACCATCGACAACTACGACGGCGGGCTGCAGGCTGGCAGGCACCTAAAGGGCCTTGGGCATCAGCGGTCGCTGTGCCTGTCTGACAATGATATCTGCATGGATGCCCAGCGCATCCGGGGCTTCCGGGAAGGTTTCGGGGCGGAAAACACTGATTTGCTGCTTATCCCCATGCAGAAGGAGCTGCGCCGTACATTTTATGAGCAGCACTTCCCCTTTATCAGGGAGCACACTGCCGTCTTTGCCGTGTCAGATTATTATGCCATCGACTTCATGCAGTTTTTGCAGGAAAAGGGCGTGCTGGTGCCCCGGGATATGTCCATCATAGGCTTTGACGATACCCCCATCTGCCAGCAGCTTGTGCCTGCCCTGACCACCGTGCGGCAGGATGCTGCCAGCCGTGCCGCCAGTGCCTTGCTGGCACTCAGGGAGCTGAAGCAGGGCACTCCCTTCCGGCAGCCAGGCATGCTGCCCGTGCAGCTGGTGCTGCGTGACAGCACTGCGCCTTGCAAAATATCTAAGCAATTAAATTGAAATTTATAAAGGGTTATGCGTTTAACCTATTGTGTTTTATTATCTCTTGATTTAAAATGTAGACATAAAATTAAGGGAGTGATTTTCAATGGGTACAAACAATGCCTTTATAAAAACCGTCCTCAGCATTGCCGTCCCGGTGGCTCTGCAATGCATGCTGCAATCCTCATTCAGCATTATCGACCAGATCATGATCGGCCAGCTGGGCAGCGTCAGCATTGCTGCCGTAGGGCTGGCAGGGAAATTTTCTTCTATCTATCAGGTGGTGGTATCTGCCATCGCCGTGGTTGCCGGCATCATGATTGCCCAGTACATGGGCAAGAAGGAGCAGGCACAGGTGGACAGGAGCCTTTCCGTCAACCTGACCGCCGCCATCCTGCTTGCCCTGGGCTTCACCGCCGCCTGCCTGGGCGTACCCGGGCACATCATGAGCATCTATACGGAGGATGCCGCCATGTGTGCCGTCGCCGCTTCCTATCTCCGGCTGATTGCCTTTACCTTCCTGCCTATGGCAGGTGCCATCTTGCTGTCCACCATGCTCCGCTGCATGGAAAGGGCAGCCCTGCCCCTCTATGCCAGCATCGTGGCAGCTATCGTCAACACCGGCCTCAACTACATCCTCATCTTCGGCAAGCTGGGCTTTGCCCCTATGGGCGTGGATGGTGCCGCCATTGCTACCGTCATGGCACAAATTGCCAATTTCCTGCTGATTCTGGGGGCCTTCCTGATGAGCTACCGCAAAACCGGCAGCAGCTTCCACTTTTCCCTCAGCCTTGGTGCGGAGGGCTACCGGCAGTACATCTGGATGCTGCTGCCTATACTGGTGACGGAATTCATGTGGAGCCTGGGGGAAAATGTCTACGCCTCCATCTACGGCCACATGGGCACCATCGCCTGTGCCGCCATGACACTGACCACTCCCATTCAGGGGCTGATGATTGGCGCCCTGAGCGGACTTTCCCAGGCGGCAGGCATCCTGATAGGCAAATCCCTGGGCAAGAGGGATTATGATGAGGCTTATGGCAATGCAAAAAAACTGGTCTGGTACGGGCTCTGGGGTGCCATTCTCCTGTCCGCCCTGCTGATAGCCACCAAATCCTTCTATGTGGATATTTACGCGGTGGAGGGTGTCACCAAAAATATCGCCAGCGATATCCTGCTTGCCTTTGCCCTGGTGGCGCCTGTCAAGGTGCTGAACATGATTCTTGGGGGCGGCATCGTCCGCAGCGGCGGCAAGACAAAGCTGATTATGTGGATTGACCTGATGGGCACCTGGATTTTCGGCGTACCGCTGGGATACCTCTCCGCCTTCGTGCTGAACCTGCCGATACCATATGTGTACTTCATTCTGTCACTGGAGGAAGCCGTGCGGCTGCTGGTGACTGCGGTAGTGTTCAGGAAGAAGATTTGGATGCAAAGTTTGTGAAAATTTCAGTTTATCGTCGTGAAGGTATGAGGCTTTTGGAACATTAACGTGTGAAATTTTGTTAGTTTGTGGATTCTGTTCAGACTAAAAATGGGCTGAGCGGGACAGCTACCCATAGAAAACACGCTCTCGCTCCTAGTTGTGCCTAGCGGATGCTAAACTCACGCTTCGCCTTCGGCTCGCGTATCGTTAAGCACCGAGGCACAACAAAGGTTTTCTATGGGTACTGTCCTCACTCATCCCTTTCTTTGTCTGAACAGATATAAACAAAATGATAAAACGACATACGTTGCTTGTTGCTATAGTGCTGCATACAGCTTTACGAATAAGCCTGAAATAGGGGGGCTAGGAGCTGACGAGGCCTGATACTGCCAACAACTACGCAAGGCAACCTGCTCTTATAAACAGGCTTGTTTACATGTCACTATATTCTTATGCTAAGGTTAGCAGTTTATCCCATGCAACTTATACAGTTGGCTAAAGAATTGTTTGATTGCACTATACGTTATACAGCGGTTGGCAGTTGCAAGTTTCGTCAGCTTCCCGGCTCCCCCTTTTCAGGCTTGCTCGTAAAGCTAGATTAGTTGCTATAGCATCATATAATGACAAATATTGT
>JALFXV010000092.1 GCA_022786545.1 Selenomonadaceae bacterium | reverse complement strand
ATTTTATCTGTATTTTGAAAAAAGTCAAGAGCGTGCTGCCCAGCAGGGGGGCAGATAGACGCCGCCTGCCCGGCAGCTGCCGTGAACCGGCCAGGGATTGGCCAGGCATTTGCACCGCCTGGGTCAGAATTTCAGGCTGTTTCTGATGCGGTCAACGGCCTCGATGGTCTTTTCCCTGTTGCCGAAGGAGGTGAGGCGGAAGTAGCCCTCGCCGCAGGGGCCGAAGCCTGCCCCCGGGGTGCCTACGATGTGCACATCCTTCAGGAGCTTGTCAAAGAAGTCCCAGGATGGCATGTTGTCAGGGGTTTTCAGCCAGATGTAAGGGGCGTTGATGCCGCCGAAGGCAGTGACGCCTGCTGCGGTCAGCCCCTCCCGGATGATGCGGGCGTTTTCCATGTAGTAGCCGATCATCTCCCGGACCTGTTCTTTGCCCTCCGGGGTGAAGATGGCTTCGGCACCCCGCTGGATGATGTAGGCGGTGCCGTTGAACTTGGTGGTGTGGCGGCGGTTCCACAGCGGGTTCAGAGGCTGGCGGGAGCCGTCAGCTGCCTTGCCGGTGACGGTCTTGGGCAGGACGATGTAGCCGCAGCGGGTGCCGGTGAAGCCTGCTGTCTTGGAGAAGGAGCGGAACTCGATGGCGCACTCCCTGGCTCCCGGAATCTCGAAGATGGTCCGGGGCACATCTTCCTCGGTGATGTAGGCGTGGTAGGCGGCGTCAAAGAGGATGATGGAGTCATGCTCCAGGGCGTAGTCCACCCATTTTTTCAGCTGGGCACGGGTGAGGGTGGTGCCTGTCGGGTTGTTGGGGCAGCAGAGGTAAATCAGGTCAACGGGTTTCTCCGGCAGCTCCGGGCAGAAATTGTTCTCCGCGTTGCAGGCCAGGTAGGTGACGCCCTGGTAGCGTCCGTCAGGCTGCAGGGTGCCGGTGCGCCCTGCCATGACGTTGGTGTCCAGGTATACAGGGTATACAGGGTCCGTGATGGCAATGGTGTTGTCCTGGCTGAAGATTTCCTGGATGTTGCCGCAGTCGCTCTTGGCGCCATCGGACACGAATACCTCGTCAGCTTCGATGCCCAGGCCCTGGTAATTGTTCTCGATGATTTTGTCCACCAGGAAGCTGTAGCCCTGCTCAGGGCCGTAGCCCCGGAAGGTTTCAGCCGCAGCCATTTCGTCTACTGCCTTGTGCATGGCCTGGATGCATGCCTTGGGCAGGGGCAGGGTGACATCGCCGATGCCCAGGGAAATGACGTCTGCCTCAGGATGGGCTTCTATAAAGGCGGCTCTCCTGCGGGCTGTCTCCCTGAAAAGATAGCTGCCTGCCAGCTTCAGATAGTTATCGTTAATATTTGCCATAAAATCTCCTCCTGTTTCTTTGCAAGTTTATTTTTCACATATCAGCATAATGCACGGCACATATCATGGCTGCATGCCACAAAAAAACAGGCAACAGATAACCGGCTGTTTGTCTGGCAAGCATCTTCCTCCGGCTATCCTGTCACCTGTCGTTGGTGCAATATGTTATTTTATACTCTATTTGCTTTGTAGTATAACAGAATTTACATACTTTGTAAATAGCTTATTGCGCTTATTGAGCTTATTGAGCTGGCAGGGCGTATGAATCCTTACTGGCAGGCGTATGAATCCTTTCTGCCTGGCATTTTAGCCTTCCTGCATGGTATTGCGGCAGAAGTCGATGAAGGACTGGGCCGCATTGCTGATATAGCGGTCCTTTTTCCAGGCCAGCCCCAGATCCACATAGAGGGGGTCATCAAAAGGCACTGCCTTGATGCCGGGAGCTCCCTTGACGATGAAGTCCAGCAGGAAAGCGATGCCCACGTTGGAGGCTATGAGCCCCTTGACGGTCTCTATCTGGTTGGATTCCAGCACAATCTCCGGCATGATGTTGGCACGCTTGATTTTGCTCAGCACCAGCTGGCGGAGGAAGGAGCCCTCCTTCAGCATAATCAGGTCCGCATTGGCCACATCATGAATGGAAATTGTGGACTTTTTGGCCAGGGGGTGCTTCTCCGGGATGCAGGCCACAATCTGGTTCCTGGACATAGGCAGGAGCTGCAGGCTGGCGGAGGCGTCCGAGATGATGACGATGCCGAAGTCCAGGTCATCCCGCTCCAGCTGCTCCCTGATGGTCATGGAGCCCTCTTCGTAGAGGTAAATGTCCAGGTGAGGGTACAGCTGCTGGAAGCTGGAGAAGATTTTCGGGAACAGATAGGCGCCAATCATGGAAGGTATGCCTATCTTGATGGTGCCCTTCTGCAGCTGCTTGTAGTCGTTGACCTCCAGCACGGCATCCTGTATGCTCCTGAGGGCAAGCTCGATGCGGTTCAGGAAGATGTTGCCCTCGGGGGTCAGGGAGAGCTGCTTCTGGCTCCGGTCGAACAGCTTGATGCCCAGCTCTGTTTCCAGCTTTTTGATGGCAACGGTGATGTTGGGCTGGGAAACATTGAGGCGTTCTGCCGCCCTGGTAATGTTCTTCAGCCGGCTGGCCATTTGGAAGTATTCCAGTTGTCGCAATTCCATACATGATCACTCCGATACAATTTATTCGCAAATTTGCTGTATGTATATCGTGCATATATACTAAAGTGATAAATTCAAGTTATTTAAAATTTATTATACCATATATTTTAGAAATAGTTAAGGATTTTTATGTTATTATAAAAGAAAATTATTTCTGGGCAATTTAGTACAAAAGTCTAGGAATTTCGTGAAAAATTGCTAATGGTTTGTTTTTCGGGAAAAAATTTTGTATAATTAAAGAAAATTGAGTTTGTTAGCAGGGTTTTCAGATTTTTTATTGAATATTAATCAATAAATGTATATGGATAGGGGGATTTATCTTGGAACTTGCAACAGTCATTGGTATGGTATTGGGTATAATTTCTATCTTCGTGGGCATGATTTTGAAGGGTGCGCCTTTGTCTGCCATGAATAATCCGGCGGCATTCCTGATTATTATCGGCGGCACCTTCTCCTGCCTGTTTATCGGTTTCCGCATGGACCAGATGAAGAATTTCCCGATATTGTTCAAGAAGACATTTTTTAAGAACAATCTGCAATCCTCAGTGGAGCTGCGGCAGACCTTCGTGGAACTGTCCCAGCTGGCACGCCGCGAGGGCTTGCTGGCCCTGGAGAGCAAGATACAGGAGATTGACGACCCATTCTTCCGCAACGGCCTCAGCATGGTGGTAGACGGCATGGAGCAGGAGTTTGTCAGCGATGTGCTGGATGCGGAGATTTCCATCATGCAGGCGCGCCACGCGGAGAACCGTTCCATGTTCTCCCAGGCAGGTACTTATGCGCCGACCCTGGGCGTGCTGGGCGCCGTAGTTGGCCTGATTGCGGCCCTGGGCAACCTGAACGATATCGACAAGCTGGGCCATTCCATCGCGGCGGCCTTCGTTGCCACCATCCTGGGTATCTTTACGGGCTACGTTCTTTGGCTGCCTCTCTGCAACAAGCTGAAAATCCTTTCTGAGCAGGAAATCAGCCAGAAGCGCATGATTATCGAGGGCATCCTGTCCTTGCAGGCCGGTGATTCCCCGGCTGCTATTGAAGCGAAGCTGATGGTATTTATTCCTCAGTCTGTACGCGAAACTTTGAAGGAGGAATAAACCGTGGCAAGAAAGAAAAGACCGGCCCCTCATGAGGAGGAGGCCAGCGAGGCTTGGCTGCTGCCGTATTCTGACCTGATGACGCTGCTCCTGGCACTGTTCATCTGCCTGTTTGCCATCTCCCAGACGGACGAGACGAAGCTGACCCAGATGGCCCAGGCTTTCAGTTCGGCCTTTAACCTGGGCGGTCCCTCCTTCTTCGAGGGGGCGGGCCCGTCCCAGAACAACTCCCGGGACATGCTTTCCGCGGAGGATGGGGGCATGGAGGCGTATCTGGCGGAGAACAAGCAGATGGAGACAGTGAAAAGGCAGCTGGATACCTATATCGAGCAGAATGACCTGGGGAATGAAATCAGCACTGTCATGACCGAGGACGGGCTGATGATCAGGATTAAGGAAAATGCGCTGTTCCCATCCGGCTCTGCGGAGCTGACTGCCGGCGTGCAGAAAATCGGGCCGGTGATTGCGGCCCTGGTGGCGCCTATCCCTCAGCGGATTCTGGTGACGGGACATACGGATAACGTGCCGATTACCAGCGGGGCCTATCCTTCCAACTGGGAATTGAGTTCCGCCCGTGCCATCAACTTCATGAAGTACATTATCGCCCAGGACGGCAGGATGAATCCGGCCAGGTTCAGCGCTATGGGCAGGAGCGAGTACAGGCCAATTGCTGATAATGCCACGGAGGAGGGCAGGGCTCAGAACCGCCGGGTAGAGGTGCTGATTGAGCGCTCCGTGCATGTGGACAGGTCTGAGTATCAGGTGGCAAGATAGAATGGAAGAACCCCTGTCAGGGGTTATTTTCTGTTCGGATATAACGGGATGTGTTACGGCAGCACGTCCCGTTTTGTCTGAACAGATATGGTAACGCAGTGAAAAAATAGAGGGGTCGTATGATTTTAGGCATTGGTACTGATATAGTTGAAATCGGCAGGATGAAAAGGGCGGTGGCGAAGGATGCCTTTGTCAGGAGGGTGTTTACGGAGGCGGAGGCGGCCTACTGCCGGAGCCGGGGGGCTGGCATGGCGGAATCCTTTGCCGGGCGGTTCGCTGCCAAGGAGGCGGTGCTGAAGGCTTTTGGCACCGGGCTCAGGGAGGGCAGGCTGCTGGATATTGAGATTGTCAATGACCGGCTGGGCTGCCCCCGGCTTTCCCTGTACGGCCCTTTCCGGGAAATGGCGGAGGCCAGGGGGCTGAAGCAGGCGTGGCTCAGCATCAGCCATGCCAGGGAGTATGCCGTGGCTCAATGTGTTTTTGAGGGATGACTTAGCTTTCAGGCCAGGGCATATCGGGCGTGCTGGATCACAGGCCGGTACAGGCAGGGCAGCTGCGGTGTTTTTTTGAGAAGCGAGGGGGAAGCATGGTTATGAAGCTGACAACAGTGGCAGAGATGAGGAATATTGACAGGCGGGCTATCCAGGAAATCGGGATTCCCGAGGTGGTGCTGATGGAAAATGCCGCCCGGGAGGTTTTTCTGGCCCTGGATTCCCTTTTGGAGGGCGTGGACGGCAAAAGGATTTGCGTGGTGGCAGGTACCGGCAACAACGGGGGGGATGCCTTTGCGGCGGCGCGGCATATTGCCAACGCAGGGGGCAGGCCCAAGGTCTTCGTGCTGGGGCGGGCGGAGAGGATGTCGGCCTCGGCGGCGGTGAACTTCAACGTCATCTGCAACATGGGCATTGAGGTTTTCAATCTTCAGGAAGAACGGGACTGGGACAAGCTGCAGGTGGTGCTGAAGACTGCTGACGGGGTGGTGGACGGCATCCTGGGCACCGGCTTTCACGGCACGCTCCGGCCTGAGGCCAGGCGGCTTATCGAGGCTGTGAACAGGGCGGGCCTCCGGGTGTTGTCCATCGATGTTCCCAGCGGCGTGGAGGCGGATAACGGCCAGGTGGAGGATGTGGCGGTGGCTGCTGCCATGACTGTTACCCTGGGGGCTCCCAAGTGGGGGATGATGTTTGCGCCGGGCTCCGTGTACTGCGGCAAGCTTCTCAGTGACGGCATCGGGATTCCCCGGGATATTCTGGAGGATGACAGGATACGCCAGGAGCTTTTGCTGGAAGCCAGCGTCAGGCAGTGGCTGCTGCCCCGGCCTGTGGACTGCCACAAGGGGAATTGCGGCAGGATTCTGGTGATTGCAGGCTCCCGCGGCATGACCGGGGCGGCGGTGCTGGCTTCTAGGGCGGCCCTGGGGATTGGTGCCGGGATTGTGACCCTGGCCTGTCCTGAGAGCCTGAACGATATCTACGAGGCGAAGCTGACGGAGGTCATGACCCTGCCTGTGCAGGATAACGGCAGCGGCCGTTTTTCTCTGGACAACGCGGAGGAGCTGCTGTCGGCGGCCTCCGGCTATGACCTGGTGCTTCTGGGGCCCGGCCTGGGCAGGTCGGAGGAGACCCAGGCATTTGTGCGTGCCTTTGCCGCCGGTACCGATGTGCCGGTGGTGCTGGATGCGGACGGCATCTACGCTTTCCGGGAACGGGGGGAGCTTCTGGCCAAGTGCCGCCATGTGCCGGTGCTGACGCCGCATCTGGGGGAGATGGCCTGCCTTCTGGGGATTAGCGTGCCTGAGCTGAAGGAGGATTTGCTGGAACTGGGCCGGGAAGCGGCAAAGGAGTACAGGGCGGTTCTGGTCATCAAGAGCGAGACCACGGTGGTGATTTACCCGGAGGGCATGGCCTACGTTTCCAACGGCGGCAATGCCGGCATGGCAACGGCGGGCTGCGGCGATGTGCTGGCCGGAACTATTGCCGGGCTCTATAAGCAGGTGGCGGAGGGCAGGCAGCCCCTGGCCGGGGTGTATATCCACAGCCGTGCCGGGGAACTGGCCTACGGGAAAAAGGGGAACTGCCTGGTGGCAGGAGATGTCCTCCGGGAGCTCCCGGCAGTCATGCAGGAAATTTTGTGCATAAACACTTGATTTATTTCTATAAAAGTCCTAAAATGTATACATTACACAGTTACAAAGAAGATAAGATGATTTGTTAGGAGATGTATATTTATGGCAGACATTCGTTTTGTACAGGCGGAGAGCTTAAAGGAGAAACCTGCGGATATCAGCAAGGTTGGCTTTGGACGCGTCTTCACTGATTATATGTTTGAGATGGATTACAACCCGGAGGAGGGCTGGCATGATCCGCGCATCGTGCCTTATCAGGAGGTTTCCCTGAGCCCTGCCAACGCTACCCTGCATTACGGCCAGGCTATTTTCGAGGGCTGCAAGGCATACCGCTATGAGGGGGGCAAGGCTGTGGTGTTCCGTGCCAAGGACCATATCGCCCGCCTGAACCGTTCTGCTAAGATTCTGGATATTCCGGCTGTTGATGAGAAGCTGGTGTATGATGCCCTCATGCAGCTGATTGACCTTGAGAAGGACTGGATTCCTGACGGCCCGGGGCAGAGCCTCTACATCCGTCCGTTCATTTTCTCCACCGACCCGTACCTGGGGGTAAGCGTGGGCCAGTATTACAAGCTGATGATTATCCTTTCTCCTGTAGGTGCTTATTATGCCCACGGCTTTGCGCCGGTGAAGATCATGGTGGAGGATACCTATGTGCGTGCGCCTAAGGGGGGCCTGGGGGCGGCCAAGACTCCTGCCAACTATGCAGCTTCCCTCCACGGCGGGCTGGTGGCCCATGAGAAGGGCTATGACCAGACCTTGTGGATGGACGGCATCCAGCACAAGTATGTGGGCGAGGTTGGTTCAATGAACATCCTCTTCAAGATTGACGGCAAGGTGGTAACCCCTGAGCTGGACGGCACCATCCTGGACGGCATTACCCGCCGCACCGTGCTGCAGGTCTGCAAGGAGTGGGGCATCCCTACTGAGGAGCGCCGGGTTTCCATTGATGAGCTGATTGAGGCATATGAGAACGGCAAGCTGGAGGAAGTATTCGGCTCCGGCACGGCGGCTGTTATTTCCCCGGTCAGCGTGCTGGGCTACCAGGGCCAGGACAGGGTAATCAGCGGCGGCAAGATCGGCGAGTTTGCCCAGAAGCTGTATGACTACATCGACGGCCTGCACACCGGCAAGGAAAAGGACGTATACGGCTTTATTGATGTGGCCGGTGAGTATTAATTTCATTAATTGAACGGCAGGGAAGCCGGGGAGGCAGTTGATGCTTCTCCGGCTTTTTTGTGGCTGGATTTTGGCAAAATGGCCCTTGGAAGTGCTTTTCATGAAAAAATCACAAAAAAGATTTATATTTTTTCGGAAAAATGCAGGATTTCTGATTTTTTTCGCGAATGAGAAATAGAGGAAGGTTTTTCGGAATAATTTTCGTTGCGGCCTGCGCTGCTGCGTGCCGGCTGCCTGCTGTTATTTTGTGTAGGGGAGTATGTATATGCCGTTTGATTTTTCTGTTCCGATACAGTACCACGGCCTGTTGTCCACTGTGGGCTTACGCGATGTGGTGGATATACTGCTGGTGGCTGTTATTTTGTACAAGTCCTATGAGATGCTGAAGGATACCAGGGCAATCACCCTTGCCAAGGGGCTGTTCGTGATGATGGGCGTTGCGCTGGGGGCGTATATCCTGGAGCTGCACGCTATCTACTGGCTGCTGTCCAAGAGCATCTATCTCCTGTTCATGGCGCTGCCAATCGTGTTTCAGCCGGAGCTGAGGCGTGCCCTTGAGCGCATCGGCCAGGGCAAGTTCCTGGGCTCCGCCGTGTACCTGAACGCGGAGGAGGCGGATACCCTGGTCAACGAGATTGATAAGGTGGTATTCAGTATGTCTGCCAAGAAGATTGGCGCCCTGATAGTGCTGGAGCGGGAAATCGGCATCAACGAGATTATTGATACAGGCATCAGGGTGGACGGGCTGGTGACGGCTCCCTTCATGATGAATGTGTTTATTCCCAATACTCCCCTCCATGACGGGGCGGCAGTTATCAGGGGCAACCGCATGATTGCGGCAGGCTGCCTGCTGCCCCTGACGGAGAACCGCGGCCTCAGCACGGAGCTTGGTACCAGGCACAGGGCGGCCCTGGGGCTTTCGGAGCAATGCGATGCGGTGGTGGTGATTGTCAGCGAGGAAACGGGCATTGTCTCTATTGCGGAAAACGGGCATATTACCAGGCGCCTCAATTCAGAGCAGCTGAAGAAGAGGCTCAGGCCGCTGCTCATCAAGACTGACCCTACCCTGAAGATGCAGGATATTAAGAATGTGATTGATGCTTGGAGGAAGAACAAATGATGATAAATCTGCGTAATCTATTTAAGCGCAATCTTCCTGTCAAGGTCCTGGCACTGATTGCGGCCATTATCATGTGGGGCTATGTGATGAATGAGGAAAATCCTTCGGTTAATGCTACCTATACAGTGCCTGTGGAGGTTGTCAATGCGCCGGAAGGGTACACTGTCTCGATGGACATCCAGGAGGTCAGGCTGAAGGTGCGGGCTCCCCGTGCCCTGATGGCCTCGGTGCATGAGTATGATTTCAAGGCAGTTATAGATTTGTCCGGCAATACGGAGGGGGAGTATGAGGCGAAGATAAAGACGGTCATCCCCCAGGGCTTTGAGCTTTTGGAAATGTCCGATTCCGTGGTCAACGTGAGCATGGAGAGCCTGATTGCCCACGGGGTGCCGGTGGAGATTGCCGTCAGCGGCAGGCCTGCCCAGGGCATGGAGCTGGGCAGCGTGCAGCCTGTGCAGCAGTATGTGAATGTGTACGGGCCAAGGCATCTGGTGGAGTCCATCGCCAAGGCGTCAGGCAGGATAAAGCTGGCGGACAATACGTCTGATTTTACCATGCGTGTCAAGCTGACCGCCGTGGATGTGGATGGCAACCAGGTGACTAATCTTTCGGTGCTGCCGGGGGAGATGGATGTGACTGTGCAGCTGGTGCCGGGCATGGGCAAGAAGTTTGTATCGGTCAAGCCTATGGTGAACGGGATTCTGCCGGAGGGCTACAAGCTGGGGGGCGTGACTGTGGAGCCGGCCCAGGTGGAAATCAGCGGCGCTACCAGGCTGCTGGCGGATATCAAGAGCCTGGAGACTGGGCCTATATCCCTGGCGGGCATGACGGAAAGCGTGGCCAGGGATGTGGAGCTGGTGCTGCCTGAAGGGGTGACTGTGCCAAACAAGACTGTCAGCGTTGGTATCAAAGTCAATAAAAAATGATGCAAAAATATAAGTGATGCAAAATATAACGGATATATTTTGTGGATAGCTGGCACTTGTCAATGATATAATGTCATTGGCAAGTGTTTTGCGTTCAGTGTTTTCTTGCGTGGAGAGTGGATATATTGATAAGGATTGCGAATTTTAATGTGAATTTTGATGACGTCAAGCCTCTGGAGGTGCTGGCGGCGGAGAGGCTGGGCGTTCCTGCCGACCTGGTCAGCCGGGTGGCGGTGGTCAGGAAGGCGGTGGACGCCAGGCGGTTTCATGGTGCTCCTATCAGGTTTGTATATATGCTGGATGTGGCGGTGCAGGGCAGCGAGAAAAAGCTCTTGAGCCGCTGGAAGAAGGACAGGAATGTGTCCAAGGCACCAGAGGTGCTGGTGGAAAAGGCAAGGTTTGCTCCTCCGGGAAAGCAGGATTTGCCGCCGGTGGTGGTGGGCTTCGGCCCGGCCGGCATGTTTGCGGCCCTGACCCTGGCCCGGCAGGGCTGGCGGCCTGTGGTGGTGGAACGGGGCCGGGATGTGGACCGGCGCCATGAGGACATAGCCAGGTTCTGGGCCGGCGGCGCCTTTGATGAAAAGTCCAATGTGCAGTTTGGGGAGGGGGGAGCCGGAACCTTTTCGGACGGCAAGCTGACCACCCGTGTCAACGACCCGCTGATGGGGCAGGTGCTGGCGGATTTTGTAGCGGCAGGTGCCCCGGCGGAAATCATGTACCTGCACAAGCCCCATATCGGCACGGATTTGCTGCGTCAGGTGGTGAAGAATATCCGGCAGGAGATTATCCGCCTTGGGGGGCAGGTGCGCTTTGAAACTCAGGTGACAGGAATTGAGACAGATAGTGCTGGCAGACTTTGCGGTGTGCAGCTGAATGGTGAAGAACGGCTGGCGGCAGGGGCTGTCTTTTTGGGTATCGGCCATTCCGCCAGGGATACTTATCAGATGCTTTTTGACAGCGGCGTGGCTATGGAGGCGAAGCCTTTTGCCATCGGGGTCAGGATAGAGCATCCCCAGGAGCTTATTGATGTGTCCCAGTACGGGCAGGATGCAGGCAGTCACCTTCTGCCGGTGGCTGATTATGCCCTGACCTACAATGACAAGGCCTCAGGCCGGGGGGCCTATTCCTTCTGCATGTGCCCCGGGGGCCAGGTGGTGGCTGCGGCATCGGAGGCAGGGGGCGTGGTGACTAACGGCATGAGCAACTACCGCCGCAATTCCGGGGTGGCTAATTCAGCTGTCCTGGTGACAGTGAATACTGCGGATTTTGCCTCCCATGTGCTGGGGGGCATTGAGTTCCAGCGGCAGTGGGAGCGGCTGGCCTTCCAGCTGGGGGGCGGCGATTATAAGGCCCCGGTGCAGACCGTGGGGGATTTTCTGTCAGGGCGGCAGGGCTCCCGGGATTTTCTGACAAAGCCAAGCTATCTGCCGGGGGTGAAGCCGGTGGATCTGCATGGCTGCCTGCCGGGCTTTGTGACGGAGATGCTGGCTGCCGCCCTGCCTTACTGGGACAGGAAAATTCACGGCTTTGCCCATGCGGGGGCGGTGATGACCGGCGTAGAAACCCGTTCCTCGGCCCCTTGCAGGATTGTCAGGGACAGGGTGAGCTATCAGTCTGTGAGCATGCCGGGGCTGTACCCTGTAGGCGAGGGGGCAGGCTATGCCGGGGGGATTATGAGCGCGGCCCTGGATGGAATGAATGCATCGCTTGCATTTTTGCGTGAAAACAGTCATAATATATAAGATAATGGTTTGAAAGATATTCAAATTTGATATGCCTTTTTGTAAGCAGGCAGGGAAGTAAATAAGTAAGCAGTTAAGAAATGATGCGGAGGTTTTTGTTTTATGTCAAGATTGTTTGGTACTGATGGTGTTCGCGGTGAGGCAAATCTGGAGCTGACGCCTGAGCTGGCGTATCGCATGGGCCGGGCGGCCACCCTGTATTTTGGCGAGGATGACAGCGAGGAGGCGCCGGTGATCCTGATTGGCCGTGATACCCGTATTTCCGGCCCGATGTTTGAGGCGGCCCTGGTGGCAGGCATCTGCTCCGCCGGCGGCCATGCGGTGGTGGCAGGGGTCATTCCTACGCCTGCTGTTGCCTACCTGACCAGGAAGCATGGGGCCAAGGCAGGTATCGTGATTTCTGCTTCCCACAATCCTTTCCATGATAACGGCATCAAATTCTTTGGCGGCAACGGCTACAAGCTGCCGGATGCGGTGGAGGACGAGCTGGAGAATATCGTGCGCACTATTGAGCAGGAGGACCAGATGTATCGTGCCACCGGCTCCCAGATGGGCACTGTGACTTATCGCCATGATTTTGTGAAGGAGTATATCGACTTTGTGGTGTCCACTGCCAGTGAGCGGCTGGATGGCATGAGGATTGTGCTGGATTGTGCCAACGGCGCTGCCTATGAGTCCATGCCGGAGGTGCTCAAGCGGCTGGGGGCCCAGGTGACTGTCCTCAACGACCAGCCAAATGGCGTGAATATCAACGACAACTGCGGCTCCACCCATCTGAAGATGCTGCAGAAGGCCGTGGTGGCTCAGGGGGCTGATTTCGGTATTGCCCATGACGGGGATGCTGACCGCTGCCTGTGCGTGGACGAGAAGGGCAACGTGATTGACGGGGACCACATGCTGGTGATGTGCGCCAAGGAGATGATTGCCAATGGCACCCTGAAGGATAACACCGTGGTGACTACCGTCATGGCGAATATCGGCTTCCACAAGGCTGTCAAGGGCCTGGGGGGCAGGGCTGAGATTACCAAGGTGGGTGACCGCTATGTGCTGGAAAACATGCTGGCTAACGGCTACAACTTGGGGGGTGAGCAGTCCGGCCACATTATCTTCTCCGATTTCAGCACCACGGGGGATGGCCCTGTGACTGCCCTGCAGACCTTGTGCGCCATCAAGAGGAGCGGCAAGAAGCCATCGGAGCTGAATGAGCTGATGACCAGCTATCCGCAGCTTCTGGTGAACGTGGTGGTAAAGTCCAAGGAGGGCTGGGAGGAAAATGCCAATATTGCGGCTGCCATCAAGGCCGGCGAGGAGGAGCTGGGGGCAGAGGGACGCATCCTGGTACGCCCTTCCGGCACGGAGCCTCTGATCCGCGTCATGGCGGAGGGGCCTGACCAGGCGCAGCTGGAGGTCATCTGCCAGAAGATTGCCGATGTGGTTGTGGCAGAGCAGGGTGCAAAATAATGGCTAATGGTGCGATTGTGGCAGTGTCCTTTGGCGTGGGGGATATCCATGTGAAGGAACGCTGCCTGGATGCGCTGCTGGCTGATGTGGGGGATGCCTTCCAGGACTTTGCGGTGCGGGAGGCATGGACCAGCAGCTTTTTGCGCAAAAAGATGGCAAGGGAAGGATATATGTATCCTTCCCTTGAGGAGCTTTTGGGGGAATTGTCCGAGGCAGGTTATGAGGATGTGGTGGTTATGCCCACCCACCTGACGCCGGGGGAGGAGTTCCAGAAGAAGATTTTGCCGGCAGCAGAGGCTTTTGCGGATAGCTTTGTCAGCTTGCAGGTGATGGAGCCGGTCTTTACCGTGAAAAGGGCGGAGGATTTTGCCTTTTTGACAGATGATGTGCTGGGGCTTTCCGGCCTGGCTGAGGATGAGGACATGGTGTTCATGGGGCATGGCTCCCCCCATCAGCACAATCCTGCCTATGAGCTCTTGCAGCAGTATGCTGACAGCCGGGGCTGGCGGGTGCATATCGGCGTAGTGGAGCCTGAGGACTATCCCAATAAGGCTGATGTGCTGCAGAGGCTGGCAGGGCGCGGCGTCAGGAAGGTCTATCTCCGCCCGCTGCTTCTGGCAGGGGGCAATCATGCCAGCCATGACCTGGCAGGTGACTCCCCGGAGTCCTGGAAGTCGGTGCTGCAGGAGGCTGGCTTTGCCGTGCGTTGCTCCACAAAGGGGCTGGGGGAATATGCAGCCTTCCGGGAGCTGTATGTGCAGAAGCTGAGCAAGCTTATAAATTGCAGCAATCATGCCTAAAAGCTGAATAGCTGAAAAGATAAAAAGCTGAAAAGATAAAAAGCTGAAAAAGTTGCTGATTTGACTATTTATAGCCAAAAGTTATGGAAAATATTCTCATAACCTACTTTTACATATTTGGAATTTCTGTTATAATGTGTTAAGGCGTTATTAGAAAGCTGTAGGGCATCGGCATGGAATGTATGAAAATCCTGCATGACATTTATTGGTGCTTATAACAGCGGAAATTATTATTTTAAGGCGGTGTCTATATGGATAATCAAATGTCAAATCCAGTTGTCATCATGCTTATCAACATGACAATTGTATTTGCGGTACTGTTTCTCCTGAGCCTTTTTATTCGTGTGATTCACTTCATTGATCCAACGAAGCCGAGAACGAAGAAGAAGACTCATCCGACAGCAGCTCCGGCGAAGCCTAAGAAGGCTGCCCCTGCAAAGGCGGCAGAGCCTGCGGCTCCTGTAGTTGCTCCTGGGATCAGCGGTGAGACAGTGGCTGCTATTGCTGGTGCTTTGGCAGCGTATGGTGTTGGCTTTTCCCAAATCAAGGCGATTCGTCCGGCTGAGAGAAGAA
Source organism: Selenomonadaceae bacterium (assembly GCA_022786545.1). Taxonomy (GTDB): domain Bacteria; phylum Bacillota; class Negativicutes; order Selenomonadales; family Selenomonadaceae; genus Anaerovibrio. The sequence goes on along the minus strand of JALFXV010000092.1, from coordinate 9,105 downwards.
GCTGGGCCGGTGCAGCTCGCATTCGTGGTTTGAGAAATGACAGGTAGTATTGTATTTTTTTAACGAATGAGGAGGCAATTATTATGGCAGTAACAAATGGTGTAAACAAGGACACAGTAGCAGTAATCGCAGGGGCTTTGGCCGCAATGGGCGTAGGATTTTCCAGGGTAAAGGCAATCCGTCCGGCGGTGCGCCAGAATTGGACTGACTCTGCCAAGGTGATTGCCCTGAAGAAAATTTGACACACAAGGGGTGCATTGATTAATGGAAATTTTTAGCGCTTTTGCGATTTCTTTGCAGTCCGTATGGCTTGACAGTGGCTTTTCAGCATTGACTATGGGAAATGTGGCGATGATTATCGTGGGCATTTTCCTGCTGTACATGGCTATTGGCAAGGAGTACGAGCCTTTGCTGCTGACTCCGATCGCATTTGGCTGTATCATGGCTAACTTCCCTTGCACCGGCTTTCTTGAGGAGCCTGGTGTAATGCAGGTTATTAATTACGGTATCAAGTTTGAGATTTTCCCGCCGTTGATTTTCCTGGGTGTAGGCGCGATGACCGACTTCGGCCCGCTGCTTGCTAACCCGAATACCCTGTTCCTGGGCGCTGCTGCCCAGTTCGGCGTGTTCATTTCCCTGGCAGGTGCCATGCTTCTGGGCTTTACGGCTCAGGAGGCTTCTGCTATCGGCATCATCGGTGGTGCGGATGGCCCTACTGCTATTTACATGGCATCCAAGATGGCTCCTAACCTCCTGGGTGCGATTGCGGTGGCAGCCTATTCCTATATGTCCCTGGTACCGTTGATTCAGCCGCCGATTATGAAGCTTCTGACTACGCAGAAGGAACGCGAAATCAAGATGGACCAGTTGCGTAACGTAACCCATTTTGAGAAGATGGTATTCCCAGTTGCTTCCGCTATTTTGATTTCCTTATTGCTGCCGCCTGTAGCAGCCCTCATCAGCATGCTGATGCTGGGCAACCTGTTCCGTGAGTCCGGTGTTACCGACCGCCTGTCTGATACTTCTCAGAACGCGCTCTGCAACATCGTGACGATTTTCCTGGCAACAGGTACTGGTATGACTATGAACGCCGAAGACTTTCTGACTGTGCAGACTCTGGAGATTATCGGCCTGGGCCTGCTGGCATTTGCCGGCGGTACTGCGGCTGGTGTGCTTCTGGGCAAGGTTATGTGCCGTCTGTCCGGCTGGAAGATTAACCCATTGATTGGCTCTGCCGGTGTATCCGCAGTGCCAATGGCTGCCCGTGTTTCCCAGGTTGTAGGCCAGAAGGCTAACCCTTCCAACTTCCTGCTGATGCATGCAATGGGGCCTAACGTTGCCGGTGTTATCGGTACGGCTGTTGCCGCCGGTACCATGCTGGCCATGCTGGGTGCGAAGTAAATAGAATTTGATTTTGCGGGCTGTCCTTCGGGACAGCTCTTTTTTTGTATATTTTTATGACTGCTTATTGAGATTTGGCTGAATGTGTAGCAATGCCTGGTAAAACAGTGGTAAAAAAGAAAAACACCGTTATCATTAAACTTCGTGTGGCTTAATGATAACGGTGTTTTCTTTTTATTTTATAAAGTTATTTTCAGGCGGTAGGCAGCAGTTCTGCCATGAGCTGCTGCTGATAAGCTGCATCCTCTGTGGCACGGGCAAGGTCATCGAAGCGGCCTGCCTTGATGAGGATTCTGTTCAGTGCATTGATTTCTGACTGTCCTTCAGCTCTGCCCTCAGCTCTGCCCTCAGCTCTGCCCTGGTTGATACCTTGGTTTTTAAACATCTCCTGGGCCAGCCGCATCAAATCATCTAAGGACTCGCACATGTCACTCACTCCTTTGTCACTTTCCTTGAAATCACTGACCCTGTCGGCCAGCACACGGTAATTCATATCAGCCGCCTGTGTGCAGAAAAAATCATGCATCAGCCTGCCCACGGCATCATCGCCGCGGTATTCCCCATTTACGTAGATGATATGAGCACCGTCATTTACAGGCTGGCCTGTTTCCAGCAGGCAGCGTTCAATGTGGTACAGGGGAAGCTGCAGCCTGAACTTGTCCTTTTCGGTGATGAAAATAACATAGGTTTCTGCCAGCCGCTCGCCATACTTGCCAATATCTGACTGATTGGCATCCAGGTAGCTGCTGTTGCGGCGCGCCCTCTTGATGCCAGCTCCCTGTTCAGAACGCTGTACCTCTATGTTTACTATTTTACCATCAAAGGCGGCTATGATGTCAAGCCGTATTTCCTGTCCTTGGAAGCCGGAAATGGTGTATTCGACTCTGCTGGATATGACCTTCAAATCCGGCTTGTCCAAAATAATCTGCAGCACCAGCTCAATACATTCATCATGCCCATCGAATACCTTCTTCATGAAGGCATCGTCAATGAGTCGCAGTTTATGCTTGACAATATAGATGATCTGCGCCCTCAAGTCTTCGTCCGTATACACAATAAGCACCCCTTTCACTATATTTGGTATATACGTATTATATCATAAAAGATGGAGTTTGACCATATGTTTTTAGATTTTTTGTTTTAAAATCTAGTCAGCTGTACTTAGAAGGTCTGTCATATCTTTAGGCATGTCCTTATTGAAAACGCAAAAAAGACACTGCCCCAAGACAGTGCCTTTAATCTTAAAATTCTGGTCGGGATGACAGGATTCGAACCTGCGACCTCATCGTCCCGAACGATGCGCGCTACCAAACTGTGCTACATCCCGACAGAAAGATATTATACGCTTACTTTGAGAAAATTGCAAGTAAAATTTTGTGTTTTTTTGTGTAAAGCGAATTTGTTGCATAAATTTCGCAAAAAGTGTATATTAGAGATAATATAGCCTGTTGAATGTAGTGCAGTGATGCAATTCATGGATGTGGAACCGCTATTCCAGGCAGCCGTGTGTATGAGGCTGGCATGATACGGGCATAATGTGAGTACGCTGCAAATAAAATGCTGGTACGATATTAGCACGGAATGAGTACGAGATAAGAGGCGAAGCGATATGACACAATTTTCCACCCGCAACATCAGCATGATGATGGATTTATATGAAATGACTATGGCTAACGGCTATTTTGCCCACCATGAGACGCAGCCCAGGGTAATTTTTGATATTTTTTACCGCAAGAATCCTGATGAGGGCGGCTTTGCGATTTTTGCCGGCCTGGAGCAGATGATTGAGTATGTGGAGAATATGCACTTTACAGAGGAGGATATTGCGTATTTTGAGTCCCTGCACCTGTTTTCCGGGGATTTTCTGGCTTATCTGAAGGATTTTTATTTTTCTGGTGATGTTTATGCTTTTCCTGAGGGGACGGTCATGTATCCTAACGAGCCATGCGTGACGGTGGTTGCCCCCCTGATTGATGCCCAGCTGGTGGAGACTGCCCTCCTGGCCCTGGTCAACCATCAGTCCTTGATTGCCACCAAGACCAGCCGTATCGTCAGGGCGGCGGATGGCAGGGCTGTGTCGGACTTCGGTGCCCGCAGGGCCCACAACATGGATGCTGCCGTCTATGGTGCCAGGGCGGCATATATTGCCGGGGCTGTGGGCACGGCAACGGTGCTGGCAGGGCAGAAGTTCAACATTCCTGTCAGTGGCACTATGGCGCACAGCTGGGTGATGTTCTATCAGGATGAGTATACCGCTTTCAAGAAGTATGCGGAGGTTTATCCTGATGCCACTGTCCTGCTGGTGGATACTTATGACGTCATCCATTCCGGCATCCCGGCTGCCATCAGGGTGGCCAAGGAAGTGCTGGAGCCTATGGGCAAGAGGCTGAAGGGCGTCCGCATCGACTCCGGCGACCTGGCATACCTTTCCAAGAAGGTGCGGAAGATGCTGGATGAGGCAGGGCTGGAGGACTGCAAAATCGTGGTGTCCAACAGCTTGGACGAGTACACCATTACCTCCATCCTCAGGCAGGGGGGGCAGATTGATTCTTTCGGCGTAGGCGAGCGGCTGATTACTGCCAAGAGCGACCCGGTTTTCGGGGCGGTGTATAAGATTGCCGCCGTGGAGTATGAGGGAAGGTACGTGCCCCGCATCAAGGTGTCCGAGGCAGTGGAGAAGATTACCAACCCTGGCTTTAAGCGGGTATACCGCATCTATGGGGAGGAGGGCTATGCCGTAGCCGACCTGATTGCAGGCTTTGATGAGACAGTTGATTTGTCCAAGCCGTATCGCTATGTGGACCCTGAGAAGCCGTGGAAGAACCGCTTCTTCGAGAACTGCACGGTAAAGGAGCTGCAGCAGCTGGTGGTAAAGGATGGCAAAAGGGTGCAGCCTAAGCGCGACCTGGAGGAAATCCGCGCCTATGTGAAGCAGCAGCTGGACAAGGAAATCTGGCAGGAGGAGCAGCGCTTTGAGAACCCTCATAAGCATTATCTGGATATGAGCCCTGATTATTATGAGATGAAGATGTCCCTGCTGCATGATTTGCGGGGCTGAGGGCTTTAGCCGCTTATTTTCATATGTTGCTCCGTGTTGCTGTACATCAGTGCATGTCACTGTGTTAATATATGTTATTGTAATGAATAGGGGCGTGGCATTTGTCCGGCTGGGGCAGGGGCTGCGCCCTTTTATTGTTCCATAAATAAAATATATGGCTAATTGAATAATGTATACATTTCATTTACTATTGAAAAACGTTAAATTTGTAGTATAATAATTCTGCTGTGTGTTGTATACAAAAATGATATAGGATGTTTTTTGTATACATGGAAAATTGTTATTTCATTTGTTATTCATTGGAGGTATATTATCTTGGCAAGTTATGTTGAAGAAATCATCGCAAAGGTTCAGGCTGAAAATCCAGGCGAGACCGAGTTCCACAATACTGTAAAAGAGGTTCTGACTTCTATTGCTCCTGTATTGGAGAAGAACCCTAAGTATCAGCAGGCGGCTATTCTTGAGCGTATCGTAGAGCCTGAGCGGGTTGTAATGTTCCGGGTTCCTTGGACTGATGATGCAGGCAAGGTGCATGTCAACAAGGGCTATCGTGTACAGTTCAACAGTGCCATTGGACCTTACAAGGGCGGCTTGCGCCTCCATCCATCCGTAAACCTGAGCATCATCAAGTTCCTGGGCTTTGAGCAGGTGTTCAAGAACTCCCTGACCACTCTGCCAATCGGCGGCGGCAAGGGCGGTTCCAACTTTGACCCTAAGGGCAAGTCTGATGCAGAAATCATGCGTTTCTGCCAGAGCTTCATGACTGAGCTGTGCCGTCACATCGGCCTGAATACTGACGTGCCTGCCGGTGATATCGGCGTAGGTGGCCGTGAAATCGGCTATCTCTATGGCCAGTACAAGCGCATCCGCAACGCTTATGATGCAGGTGTGCTGACCGGCAAGGGCCTGAACTACGGCGGCAGCCTGGCCCGTACCGAGGCTACCGGCTACGGCCTCCTGTACTTCACCAAGCTGATGCTGGCTGATGCAGGCCTTGATTACAAGGACAAGACCGTGGTTATCTCCGGCTCCGGCAACGTTGCTACTTATGCTATTGAGAAGGCTCAGGAGTTTGGTGCCAAGGTTGTGGCCTGCTCCGATTCCAACGGCTATGTATATGACAAGGACGGCATTGATCTGGCTCTGGTCAAGGAGATCAAGGAAGTTCGCCGCGGCCGCATCAAGGAGTATGTTGCTGCTAAGCCATCCGCTGAGTACCATGAGGGCTGCAAGGGCATCTGGACTATCCCATGCGATATTGCCCTGCCATGTGCTACCCAGCAGGAGCTGGATCTGGAGTCCGCCAAGGCTCTGGTGGCTAACGGCGTAAAGGCTGTGGGCGAGGGTGCCAACATGCCTTCCACTTTGGATGCCATTGAGTACCTTCAGAACAACAATGTTCTGTTCGCTCCTGCCAAGGCTGCCAACGCCGGCGGCGTTGCTGTTTCTGCCCTGGAGATGGCTCAGAACTCCATGCGCTACAGCTGGACCTTCGAGGAAGTTGACAATAAGCTGAAGAACATCATGGCTGACATCTATGAGAACTCCAAGCGCTGCGCCAAGGAGTACGGCCATGAGGGCGACCTGCTGGTAGGCTGCAATATCGCAGGCTTCCTGAAGGTTGCTGATGCTATGCTGGCTCAGGGAATCTGCTAATCAGCCTGATGCTGTGCTGCCACAAGCGGCTATCTTTTTAGCTGGCGTGCAGTTCATGCTGGCTGTCTAAAAGCATAACAATAAATGAAAACGCTGTCCCCGGGGGATGGCGTTTTTGTTTAGGTATGGCTATTTTAGGTATGGCTATTTTTAGTGTGATGTTCCATAAATTTGCATTAAATAGCGGAAACGGCTATAATTAGAGCATTAAGTAATTTTGTTTTGTGGAAAAGGATGTGGATTTTTTGGATACCCCTTACCCGTCTATATGGCTGTGCGTGATTTTTTTGCTGATTTTTATTAATGTGTTTTTTGCCCTGGCGGAGACTTCCCTGAATGAGAGCCACAAGAGCAGGCTGGAAAGGCTCCTGGATGATGGCAATGAGGAGGCGGCCAAGGCATTGAAGCTTTTGGAGCATCCGGAGCGTGCCAATGCGGTCATCCAGCTGGGGATTACCTTCGTGAGCATCCTGATCGGTGTCAGCACCAGCGTGATTCTGGCGCCGATGGTGAAGCCGTATATTTACCTGGTGCCTTATGCCGATGAGCTGGCCCTGGGGCTGAGTATTCTGATTGTAACCTACCTGACCTTGATGCTCAGCGAGTTCCTGCCGACACGGATTGCCATGCAGAAGCCGGAGGAAACCCTGATTCATTGTGAAAAGACATTGAGCAAGCTGATTTTCGTGACGAGGCCGGTGGTTTCCCTGCTGGCCAATTCCGTGCGCCTGCTGCTGGCCCTGCTGGGGCTGAATCTGAAGATTGATGACACGGTGACGGAGGATGAAGTAAAGGATTTAATCGAGCAGGCTACCGAGGACGGCACTTTTGAGAAGAAGGAGCAGAGCCTGGTGGACAGGGTGTTCCACATGAGCGACCAGACGGCCTACTCCCTGATGACGCCACGCACCCAGATGATGTGGATTGATCTGGAGGATACCCTGGAGCAGAACCTGGCCATTATCCGCGCCACCTCGGAGGCCATTATCCCGGTGGGCAAGGAAAGCCTGGATGATTTCTGCGGCGTTATCTATATCAAGGATATTTTTAATGCGGCCCTGGACAACAAGCCTTTGGAGTTAAGCCAGTTCATCAGGAAGCCGATGTTTATTCCCCGCTCTATGGAGAGCTTCCGGGTGCTGGAGCAGTTCCAGGAGACGGGCATTCACGAGGCGGCGGTGCTGGACGAGTACGGGGGGGTCATCGGCTTTATCACCTTGCAGGATATCCTGCTGGAACTGATTGGCGATACCAATAATATCAATGAGCCGGAGCCGGTGCAGATTACGGCAAGGGATGACAACAGCTGGAATATTGAGGGGCTGTGCTCCATTGATGATTTCAAGGAGAAGTTTGATATTGATGAGCTGCCGGATGAGGACCAGGACCACTATCAGACTATGGGCGGTTTTGTAACGGCATTGTTTGGCTATATCCCGAAAAAGGGTGAGTCGGTGCGCTGGGAGAATTTTGTGTTTGAGATTGCCCGGCTGGACCGCTATCGGATAGACAAGATTATTTGTACAGTGGAGGACAAGAAGCAGGAAGATGGAGCTGAAGGCAAGGATTGAAAATAGCAGGCATGCAGAGTGTGGCGGCAGTGGCAGAGATGATGGGGCTGGCCGCAAGAGTGAAAAGGAGCTGAGGTGGCAGCAGTGGGCCGCCAAGGCATTGTTTTTCGTGGGGGGCTTTGGCTGCGCCAGCTGGGCGCCGATGGTGCCCATGCTGAAGGAACGGCTGGCCCTGACGGAGGATGTGCTGGGCATGCTGCTTTTGTGCGTGGGCATCGGCTCTTTGCTGACGATGCCGTTCTCCGGCGGGGCTGCCGGGAAATGGGGCTGCCGCAGGGTGCTGGTGACGGCAGGCGTTTTTTATGGTATGGTGCTGGTGCTTCTTAGCATGGTGCAGTCCCTGTATATGCTGGTGCCGCTGATTCTGCTGCTGGGTGCCCTGATGGGCTCCATTGATGTGGTGGTGAATGTGCTGGCGGTGATGGTGGAGAAAAAGTCCGGCAAGCGGCTCATGTCCGGCATGCACGCCTTTTGGAGCGTAGGGGGCTTTGCCGGGGCTGGCATTTTCAGTATCTGGCTCAATGCAGGGCTCAATCATTTTCAGGCGGCTGTGATTGCCTGGGGGATTATCCTGGTGCTGCTGGCGGTATTCAGGCTGCATCTGATGTCTGCCGGTGGTGAAAGGCGGGAAGGCTCCCTGCTGGCGGTGCCGAGAGGTATTGTGGTCTTCATCGGCATGGTGGCGTTCGTGTCCTTTCTGGTGGAGGGGGCAGTCATGGACTGGAGCGGCGTGTTCCTGACCAGCGTAAAGCATTTTGATCTGAGCATGGCAGGTGTGGGCTTTACGGTCTTTTCGGCGGCTATGCTGATTATGCGGCTGGCAGGGGACTGGGCTGTCAGCAGGCTGGGGGGTGCCCTGGTGACAATCGGTGGCGGCCTTTTGGCCTGTGGGGGCTTTGTGCTGCTGATTTGGGCGCCTGCGGCCTGGCTTTTGTATGCCGGGTTCTTTATTATCGGCATCGGCAGTGCCAATATTGTGCCTGTGTTTTATTCGCTGATGGGCAGGCAGAAGGTCATGCCCCTCAATCAGGCGGTGTCTGCCGCCAGCACTATGGGATATCTGGGGATTCTCATGGGGCCGGCCCTCATCGGATTTGTGGCTGATAGCACAAATCTGTATGTGTCCTTCGGGCTGCTGGGGGCGCTGGCGTTTAGCCAGGCCGTGATTGCCAAATATGTGATGAGGAGTTTCAGTTTGTCGTAGTGGAGGATTGTTGCTTTGAGCACATACTGAGGGAATTGTTTGTTAGTTCGTGGACTCTGTTCAGACATTTTAGTGGGACAGGTAGCGGCAGTACCCATAGAAAACACGCTCGCGCTCCTAGTTGTACCTAGCGGATGCTAAACTCACGCTTCGCCTTCGGCTCGCGTATCGTTAAGCACCGAGGTACAACAAAGGTTTTCTTTGGGTACATGCCG
>JALFXV010000087.1 GCA_022786545.1 Selenomonadaceae bacterium | reverse complement strand
CGGCATGTACCCAAAGAAAACCTTTGTTGTACCTCGGTGCTTAACGATACGCGAGCCGAAGGCGAAGCGTGAGTTTAGCATCCGCTAGGTACAACTAGGAGCGCGAGCGTGTTTTCTATGGGTACTGCCGCTACCTGTCCCTTTTAAATGTCTGAACAGAGTCCACGAAGTATCAAATTACATCAGTATATGCATGAAGTAACGAATAAGCACTACGAAAAACTGAAATTTCTCAGTGATAATTGTTGCAAAATATGATAATATTTAAAAGGCGAGTAGATGCTATAAAATATTTTGCGCAAACTTCCTTTTCAGGTATGGAAAAAGGTACAATAAAGCGGAATTGGGATGGTGATATGTGATGCAGGCGTTGCTGGATGCCATGCTGCAGGACAATTCAATCAGGGAAATGGCAGGTCAGTTCAGGAAAAAGCAGGGGCAGGCATTTGTCTATGGGCTGGCAGGCACTCAGAAGCACAGTGCCTTTGCGGCCTGCTATCTGCAAAATACGGCGGTAATCATTACCAGCGGCAGCCAGGAACTGAGCGGCTGGCGGGAGGATTTGCAGTGCCTGCTGCCGGGGACGGAGGTGGCGGAGCTGCCGGTGCTGGACATGGCGGAGTTCAATGCCGCCGCCAAGGGGCTGCACAGGCTGGCCAGGCGCATGGAGGTGCTGGGCAGGCTGTTGAAGGGTGAGCGGCTGGTGGTGCTGGCCACGGCAGAGGCGGCCATGCAGAAGGGCATCAGCCCCTCCGCCTACCGGGAATTGAGCTTGGTGCTGGAGCCGGGCATGGTTTTCGGCAGGGAGAAGCTGCTGCAGCAGCTGGTGAAGCTGGGCTATGAGCGCAGCGACCAGGTGGAAATGGCAGGGGATTTCAGCGTCAGGGGAGGTATCGTGGATGTATTTCCCCTGAACAGTCCTCATCCTTGCCGCGTAGAGTTTTTTGATGATGAGATAGATTCCATCCGCAGTTTTCATATTGTTACCCAGTTGTCCGTGGAAAAGCTGGATATAGTGGAAATCCTGCCTTTTGGGGGCGTGGCGGAGAAGCAGAAAAAATGCTGCTTTACGGATTTTGTGCCGGAAGATGGCACCATCATCATCGATGAGCCCCTGAAGGCGAGGGAGGAGAGCATCAAGCTGCTGAAGGAAAATCCCGATATCCGTAGCCGCATGTTTAACTGGGAGGAACTGACCCGGCAGACGGAGGGCAGGAACGTCATCCTGCTGGCCCTGATGCTGCACAACCTCCACAATGCCGCTCTGGACAGGATTATCAGCGTCAAGGTCAACGGGGTGACATCCTACCAGAAGCAGATGGATATGGTGGTGTCGGATGCCCAGGACTGGCTGTCCGCCGGGAATGGCATGCTGATTGCCCTGGGGGATAAGGCAAAATCCGCCTCCCTGAAGGAAATCTTTGGCAGGCACCGGCTGGCGGCAGTGGAGACAGCTGCTTCCGAGTCGGTGAAGCCGGGGCGCATCAGCCTGGTGCAGGGCGCCCTCTTGAACGGCTTTGAGCTGCCTGGTGCTGGGCTGGTGCTGGTGACGGAAAAGGATATTTTCGGCAGGCAGAAAAAAAGGCTCAGCCGGGTCAGCAGCGAGGAGCGCATCAGCAGCTTCCGGGAAATCAACGTAGGGGACTACGTGGTGCATACCCAGCACGGCATCGGCAAGTACATGGGCGTGGAAAACGTGGAGATAGAGGGCATACGCCGGGATTACCTCCGCATCCAGTACGGCGGCGATGACAAGCTGTTTGTGCCTACGGACCAGGTGGGCATGCTGCAGAAATACATCGGCTCCGAGGGGGAGATACCACGGCTCCACCGCATGGGCAGCACCGCCTGGGCAAAGGCCAAGGCAAAGGCTAAATCTGCCGTGGAGGATATTGCCCAGGATTTAATCAAGCTGTATGCCCAGAGAAAGAAAACTCAGGGTTTTGCCTTCGGGCCGGATACCGTGTGGCAGAGGGAGTTCGAGGACGCTTTTCCCTTTGAGGAAACTCCTGACCAGCTTTCTGCCATCAATGATATCAAGGGGGATATGGAGAGGCCGCAGCCTATGGACAGGCTGCTCTGCGGCGATGTGGGCTTCGGCAAGACGGAGGTGGCCATCCGGGCGGCTTTCAAGGCGGTCATGGGAGGCAAGCAGGTGGCGGTGCTGGTGCCTACCACGGTGCTGGCCCAGCAGCATTACCAGACCTTTGAGGAAAGGTTCAGGAATTTCGGCCCCTCGGTGGATGTGATTAACCGCTTCCGCAGCGCCAGGGAGCAGAAGGCAATCCTGGAAAAGACCAGGGAAGGACGGGTGGATATCCTCATCGGCACCCACGCCCTGCTGAACCAGAAAAAGGTGCAGTTCAAGGATTTGGGGCTTTTGATTGTGGATGAGGAACAGCGTTTTGGCGTTAAGCAGAAGGAAAAAATCAAGAGCCTGGCCGTTGGCATTGACGTGCTTACTCTCAGCGCCACCCCGATACCCCGCACCCTGCACATGTCCCTGGCAGGGGCAAGGGATATGAGCATTATCGGCTCGCCGCCTCAGGAACGCTTCCCGGTGCAGACCTATGTGGTGGAAAACAGCAACGGCATCATCAGGAATGCCATTCACAGGGAGCTGAAGCGGGGCGGCCAGGCTTATTTCGTCTACAACAGGGTGGAAACCATTGAGCAGATGAAGCTGAAGCTGGAGGAAATCGTGCCGGATGCGGTGATTCAGATTGCCCACGGCCAGATGCCGGAGGCGCAGCTGGAGCGCGTCATGCTGGAGTTCTATGAGGGGAAGTACGATATCCTGCTGGCTACCAGCATCATCGAAAGCGGGCTGGATATTGCCAACGCCAATACGATTATTGTTTATGATGCGGATAGATTTGGCCTGGCCCAGCTCTACCAGATGCGAGGCCGGGTGGGCCGCTCCAATCACCTTGCCTACGCCTATCTCTTGTACCAGCAGAACAAGGTTCTCAGCGAGGTGGCAGAAAAGCGCTTGCAGGCCATCAAGGAATTTGCAGAGCTGGGGGCAGGCTTCAAGATTGCCATGCGGGATTTGGAAATCCGGGGGGCCGGGGACCTGTTGGGGGCCCAGCAGCATGGCCATATTGCCAGCGTGGGCTTTGAGATGTACTGCCGCCTTTTAGATGAGGCCATGCAGCAGATTAAGACCGGCAAGCCGGTGGAAATCGTGCCGGAGCCGCTGATAGAAATCCCGGTGGAGGCATACCTGGACAGCGATTATATCGGGGATGCCATGCACAAGATTGAGATTTATCAGAAGATTGCCGCCGTCAGGGACAATGACCAGCTGGAGGCTGTCTTCGGGGAGCTGACGGACCGCTTCGGGGAGCCGCCAATGCAGGTGCTGAACCTTCTGGATGTGGCGAAGGTGAGAAACTATGCCCGCCGGATAGGCATCGAGAAGATTGTCCAGACGCCGCTGTTCTTGGAGATTTATTTCCGGGATACGCCGAATATCCGCCCGGAAGGCATGCTGGCAGTGTCCCAGGAGCTGAAGTCCGCCCTGAAGGTGCTGAAGGAGCGGAATTTGATGCGGATAGCCCTGAGGGCCCTGGCACGGAAAAGGGTGCTGGATTTCGTGCTGGATATAGTGGAAAAGCTGGCGGTGTAACATGGCTGTCGTGGGCGATAGATAAGGGATATCGCTGGCGATATAAAATGGCAGTTGCCGGTGTTATCGGTGTTACAATGAATATTTCAGGAGGATTTTATGGGAAGCATAAAGGTTGTAGGGCTGGGGCCCGGTGATTTCGGCTATATTACGATGGAAAGCTGGGAGCTGATGCAGGGAGCAGAAAATCTCTATCTGCGGACAGCAAAGCATCCTACCGTGCCCATGCTGGCAGAGCGGGGCATCAGCTTTGCCACCTATGACAGCTTCTATGAGGCAGCGGAGGATTTTGCCAGCCTGTATCAGAGGATTGCCGATGACCTGATTGCCAAGGCTCAGTCCGGCATGGACATTGTTTACGCCGTGCCAGGGAGCCCTATGGTGGCGGAGAAGACCGTGGTGCTGCTGCGGGAAAAGGCGGCAGGCCTAGATGAGGTGCAGCTTGACATCCTGCCGGGCATGAGCTTTGTGGAGGTGCTCTACGGCAAGCTGGGCATTGACCCTATTGACGGCCTGACGATTATTGATGCGGAGGATTTTGCCAGCCTGCCGGTGGATATGCCTACAGGGCTGGTGGTCACCCAGGTGTACAATCAGCAGATTGCCTCCGATGCCAAGCTGAGCCTGATGGAGGTGCTGCCGGACGAGTATCCTGTCACCTATATCCACAAGCTGGGCATGCCTGATGAGAGCATCAGGGAAATCCCCCTCTATGAGCTGGACAGGCAGCCGGATATTGATTATCTCACCAGCCTCTACATAAAGCCTTATCCGAAAAAGCCGGAGTTTGATATCGCGCCCCTGCAGGACATTATCAAGACATTGCGGGAGCCGGGGGGATGCCCCTGGGATATTGCCCAGACCCATAAGAGCATCCGCAGGAACCTCATTGAGGAAACCTACGAGGTGCTTGAGGCCATCGACCTGGAGGATTATGGACTTTTGTGCGAGGAGCTGGGGGACCTTCTCATGCAGGTGGTCTTCCACGCCCGCATGGCGGAGGAAGCTGGGGAGTTTTCCATGCAGGATGTAGTGGATGGCGTTACGGAGAAGCTGGTGCGCCGCCATCCACATGTGTTCGGGGATGTGCAGGCGTCTGATGCCGGTTCTGCCCTGCTCTGCTGGGAGGCTGTGAAAAAAGAGGAAAAGAAGGAGCGGAAATCCCTTCTGGACGGGGTGCCCAAGGATTTGCCTGCCCTGATGGCGGCTCAGAAGCTGCAGGGCAAGGCGGCCAAGGCGGGCTTTGACTGGGATGGGCCGGAGCCTGTCTGGGCAAAGGTACAGGAAGAGCTGGCGGAGCTGAAGGAAGCCATGGCAGAGGGGGATGCCGGGCATATTGCCGAGGAGCTGGGTGATGTGCTTTTTACCATCGTCAACCTGGCCAGGTTCCTGAAGGCGGACAGCGAAATGGCGCTTCTTGGCTGCAATCAGAAGTTCCGCAGCCGCTTTTCCTTCGTGGAGCAGAAGGTCAGGGAGCAGGGAGGCCGCTGGCAGGATTTCACTTTGGCGCAGCTGGACGAGTACTGGAATGAGGCCAAGGGGCAAGGAAAAGATAGTTTAAATAACTAGGGTAATTTAGAGTTATAGGCGAAAAAAGAGGGCTGCCCCATCGTCCGTGCGAGACAGCGTGACGATGGGGCAGTCCTTTTGAATGGGAACTTATATAATTGATGGCTTCCTCCAGTTTCTGGGGTGATCTGGGCATCCACCTGCTCCGGCTCCCTCAGGGGCAGGGCTGCCTTGATGGACATGCCCGGCTTCAGCAGGTGGCGGCTGTTTTCAATGGTTATCTTGACACGGAAGGTGCGGCTGTCCCGGCGGGCGGCAGGATTGATGACGGCTGCCAGGGTGCCGAACTCTTTGTAGACGGCTACGGAAAAGGCTCCCTGCAGCAGACGGATAAACTGGCGATATTCTGATGGCAGAACCGGCTCAAACTCAATTTGTGCTGTTCTGTTGATGCTGATGGTATCTGCAATATCTATTTTATTTGACATGTTCAAAACTTTCTTTCATCTATATTCATATACAACCATGTGATTTTTGCCAAGCTATGTTATTATTCTTTTTCTACAGGGCTCGGTTTTGCCTGGTCAAAGGCACTGCCAAGCCGCCGGGCAAACAGCTCCAGCTGCTCTGTCATCCTGCTGCTGAGCAACGGGGCAATGGCATATTCTTCCGCCCGAAAGATAGGAGTGAGGATTTTTTCTGCATAGGCTTTGCCCTTGTCGGTCAGGACAATGCGTTTTTCCTTGTGGCCGTCCTTCAGCAGGGTGATGTATTCTTTCCTGATGCATTCCTGTACGGTGGTATTCAGGGTTGTTTTGGGAATGCCCCATTCATCGCAGATGTTTTTCTGGGAATACGACTTGCCGTTGACGAGGGCATATATGAGCACAAAGGTACTTTCCTTTATTTTCAGCTTGCGCAGGATGCTGTAGTACAAAATATCAATCTGATTGACTGCTACCATCAGGCGACGGATTTGCTCCCTGCTGCCCTTTATAGCTTCCATGTTTTCTGCATTCTCTATCTTCCCTGTATTCCTCGTATCTTCTGTATGGTCTATGGTGTTTGCGTTGTTTATGTCGTTTATGTTAGCCATGATTATTTTTGTATATCCTGTCCTTTCCTGATTAAAATTAAGTCCTAAATCGTACTGTAATAGTAGTATAATCCGAATTCGTACTGAAAGTCAAGCTCCAGGCAAAAATAATTGATAAATATGCCTTTAACAGGGAAATATTGCAAAAAAATAGTGCAAAATCCCAGTGTTTATGGTATATTGTAGTCAATCGGCAAGGGGTTGCCGGGGATTTTAGCAGAGTATTATTATATTTTATACTTTGAGGGGGAAATTGCATGAATAAGGCAGATTTAGTGGCAAAGGTTGCTGAGAAGTCAGGTGTTACCAAGAAGGATGCTGAGAAGGCTGTTGCAGGTATTTTTGCAGCCGTGCAGGAAGCATTGGTAGCCGGTGACAAGGTTCAGGTGCTGGGCTTTGGTACTTTTGAGGTCAAGGAGCGTGCTGCCCGTACCGGCCGCAATCCGCAGACCGGCGAGGAGCTGCAGATTGCCGCTTCCAAGAATCCTTCCTTCAAGCCGGGCAAGGCTCTGAAGGAGGCTGTGAATGTGAAGCCTGCCAAGGGCAAGAAAAAGGCAAAGAGCAAGAAATAAAAAGAAACAATAAATGATGGGATTTCTGATTTGAGTTTGTCAGGCCTGACGGAAATGAAAATGCCGCAGTGTACAAGGCTGTTTTCTGCATTATTGCATGTTGCATGTTTGCAGGAAAATAGCGTTGTGCGCTGCGGCATTTTGTTTTTTCCTGCATAAAAGAAATATAGGGATACTGGTGCCATGGTGGGCTATGGCGTGAAGCTTGCCCAGGGTGACCGCCTGACCAGGAATCCTTATGTGCAGCTGGCTTATGACAGGATTAGCGTAGATAGCTACACCACCCGGTCCGGCAATGTAATCAAGAGTGATGACAGCAACAACTGGACGGCAAAGCTGGGTGTAAACCTGATTGATGCCAGCGGCTTGTATGGTGGTGTTGCCTACAGCCGTGGGCTCTCCGGCAGCTACAATGCCTACATCAATGGCGTAGCCATGCCAGCCAGTGACAACGATGCCAATGTGCTGTACCTGAGCCTTGGCTACTGTGCCAATATGGCAAGGAACGCAGTCCTCGCCCTCTCCATGGAGAAGACATTCATGGACTACAAAGGCTGGATAGCTACCGGCAAGGTAAACTTCTACTTCTGATAATATGGCACACCCTGCCGGGGAATCCCAAAATTTTTAGGTTAACATCATAAGTGAACGTACTCCCGCCTATAGAGGCGGGAGTACGTTCACCTGGACTTTGCTTATTTTGTTATTTGTACTGTGACCTGAGCAGGGCGATTTCCTGGCGGTAGCCGTCGTTATCGTTGGGCGTTTCCAGGATAAATGGCAAATCCCGCAGCAGGGGATGGTTGATAACCCGGACTATGGCGTCCAGCCCCAGGCTGCCCTGGCCGATTTTGGCGTGGCGGTCCTTGTGGGAGCTGAAAGGCGTCAGGCTGTCATTGAGATGTACTGCCTTGAGGCGGTCAAGCCCGATAATGCGGTCAAATTCTGCCAGCACCCCGTCCAGGTTGTTGACAATATCGTAGCCTGCGCTGTAGACGTGGCAGGTATCAAGGCAGACTCCCAACTGGCTATTTAGCTCCGTGCGGTCAATGATGTCACGTAGCTCCTGAAAGTTGCGGCCCACCTCCGTGCCCTTGCCGGACATGGTTTCCAGCAGTATGGTAGTGGTCTGCTCCGGCTGCAGCACCTGATTGAGAAGTTTGGCAATAAGCTGGATTCCCTTTTCTGCACCTTGCCCTACATGGGAGCCGGGATGGAAGTTGTAGTAGTTGCCGGGGGTGTATTCCAGCCGCTTTAAATCGTCTGCCATGACGGCTGCCGCAAACTCCCGCAGGTCATCCTTGGCGGCGCAGGGATTCAGGGTATAGGGGGCATGTGCCACCAGCCTGCCGATCTGCTTTTCTTCCTTGTACTTGAGAAAGGCGGCAACATCCTCGGGCTTGATGTCCTTTGCCTTGCCGCCCCGGGGATTACGGGTAAAGAAGGCGAAAACATTGCCCCCCAGTGAAATTTCCTCCTTGCCCATGGCCAGATAGCCTTTGGCGGAGGAGACATGATTACCAATATTTAGCATAAAGCTCACCTCGGCAATATCATAGCATATATCCGGGGGCCTGCCTATGGCCTGGGGAAAAATCAAAAAATATTTTGTTTTTTTGCCTGTTTGATGTAAAATATATCATGTATAGCTATCTTTTAGCTGGTTGTAATTCAGTTAATAAATTGGTGGGCAGAGTGAGCGGCAATGGCACAGTATACGACAGAGGCTCTCATCATCGGCATAAAAAACTGGGGTGAGGCGGACAAGATAATAACCCTGCTGTCTCCGGAAAGGGGACGCATCAAGGCCGCGGCTTTTGGCTGCCGCCGTCCGAAAAGTGCCCTGGCAGGCTCCCTGCAGATGTTCAATCAGGTGGAGGTGCAGGTGAGGGAAGGTGACAGGCTGGATACCATCAGGAGCTGTTCCCTGCTGCGTGCCTACCGTGTCATGAGCACGGATTTTGCGGCGATGGCCTATGGCTCCTTTGTGGCGGAGACTGCCAGCCGCCTGGCCATTGAGAATTTTCCCCAGCAGGATATGTACAGCCGCCTGCAGGAGATTTTTGAGGCTTTTGGCAGGCGCAATCCCCGGGTGGCGGCCCTGGCTGCGGCTTATCAGCTGCTGGAGTATTCCGGCATGCAGATGAGCTATCAGTATTGTGCCGAATGCAGCCGTGAGCTGGAAGGGGACGGAGGCTTTTCTTTTGACCTGGGCGGTGCCCTGTGCAGGGATTGTGCAGGCAGCAAGAGGTGTGAGCTGGGGGAATACGGTGTCCTTGCCTATAGCGGCGAGGTCAGGGAATTTATCCTGCAGCTTCTGGCGCTGGACTGGCACAGCCAGCCTTCCTTTACGGTCAGCGGCAGGACGCTGGTGGCAGCGGAGGCGCTGCTTCTGGGGTATCTGCATCACATCTTTGAGAAGCCCCTGAAATCCCTGGAGTTTATCAGGCAGATTGGCTGATGGCTGGCAATTTATTTAGTGATTGATATAGTAGTTGATGTAGTAGTTGATATAGCAGTTGATTTAGGATTTAGTAATTGATTTTTGTAGCAGGTTGAGAGAAACGAGGGTGCGTTATTGCAAAAGGCAGCAGAGGAAATTATTGAATTTCAGGACAGGCAGGAGGCTCAGGCACTTCTGGGGGAGCGTGACGAGTTTGTCCGGGTATTGATGGACAATTTTGATGCCAGGTTCGTCAGTCGGGGAGAAAGCATCTCCATCAGCGGCGAGGCCGGTGAGGTGGAGCAGGCGGCGAAGATTATGCGTGAGCTGCAATATCTCTACCGGCAGGGAACTGCCATCACCATGCATGAGGTACGGTACAGCGTGGGGCTGATGAAGGGTGGCAAGGGGGAGGCTTTGCACAATCTTTTCAGTGATACCATTCTGGTTACCTCCCGGGGGCGCCATGTCCGTCCCAAGACCCTGGGACAGAGGATATATGTAGATACCATCAAGCACAATTTTATTACCTTCGGCGTGGGGCCTGCCGGTACAGGCAAGACCTATCTGGCAGTGGTGCTGGCGTGTGCGGCTCTCAGGAACCGGGAGGTGGAGAAGCTGATTCTTACCCGGCCGGCAGTGGAGGCTGGTGAAAAGCTGGGCTTTTTGCCGGGAGATTTGCAGGAGAAGGTTGATCCATATCTGCGCCCCCTGTACGATGCCTTGCAGGATATCCTGGGGCAGGATGTCTTTCAGAAGCTGATGCTGAAGGGGGTAATAGAGGTGGCTCCCCTTGCCTACATGCGGGGCAGGACGCTGGAGAATGCCTTTGTCATCCTGGACGAGGCCCAGAACACCACGGATAAGCAGATGAAGATGTTCCTGACTAGATTGGGTTTTGGTTCCCGGATGGTGGTAACAGGTGACCCGGGGCAGATTGACCTGCCGAGAGGCGTTACTTCCGGCCTGGTGGAGGCTGCCAAAATCCTTGATGGGGTGAAGGGCATCGGCATCGTCCGCATGGAGCCGATGGATGTTATCCGCCATGATGTGGTAACGAGGATTGTGGAAGCTTATGCTGCCTATGAAAAGAAATTGCAAAAATTTTGATAAAGGAGATTTTAATGGAGATTATTATCGGGCGTGAGCCTGAAGATTTGCAGCTGCCTGAGGAAATGGGCAGCCTGGAGGAAATGGAAAATATTGTCAGGCGGGCGGTGGAGATTACCGGCCCACTATATGATGTGGAAAACAGCGAGGTCAGCGTAACCCTGACCAATGACGGGCATATACACAGGCTCAACCGGGAATACCGGGGGCTGGACAGGCCTACGGATGTGCTGTCCTTTGCCTTTGTGGACAGCGAGGAGCCGGAAATCGAGGACGGGCCGGAGACAGAGGTGCTGGGGGATATTATTATCTCCCTGGAGCGTGCCTGGGCCCAGGCTCAGGAATACGGCCACAGCATGGAAAGGGAGCTGTCCTTTCTGACCGTGCATGGCATGCTGCATCTTCTTGGGTATGACCACATGGAAGAAGAAGAACGCATGGAGATGGAGGAGGAACAGCGGTATATCATGGGCAAGCTGGGGATTTCCCGGGATGGCAAGGGCATGATCCTGCCGCTGGCTCAGGAAGCCCAGGTGACCATGAGCAAGGGCAAGGAAATAAAGCTGGCAGAATTGCCGTCAGAGCCGAAGCTGCAGATTGATCCCAAGACGCACAAATCCGGCTTTGTGGCAGTGATTGGCCGTCCTAACGTGGGCAAGTCAACCCTGATAAACAGCCTCATCGGGCAGAAGATTGCCATTATGTCCGACAAGCCCCAGACTACCCGTACCCGTATTATGTGCGTGCTTACCCAGCAGGATGCCCAGATGGTATTTCTTGATACGCCGGGCATTCACAAGCCGAAGCACAAGCTGGGTGAGTATATGGTGCGGGCTGCCGAGGGAACCCTCAAGGAAGTGGATGCCATTATCTTTGTGGTGGATGCCACGGAGAAGTTCGGTCCCGGGGAGCAGTATATCCTTGAACGCCTGCAGGCAACAGACAAGCCGGTTATTCTGGCCATCAACAAGCTGGATTTGCTGGAGGACAAGGAGCAGCTGCTGCCGATTATTACCGGCTACAATGGCAGGTACAATTTCGCGGCTACAGTGCCGATTTCGGCCAAGGAGGAAAACAACCTGGAGGGCCTTTTGGCGGAGATCAAGAAGCATCTGCCCAAGGGGCCTCAGTACTACCCTGAGGACATGGTGACGGACCAGCCGGAAAGGCTGATTGTGGCGGAGCTGATCAGGGAAAAGGCCCTTTTGCAGACCAGGGAGGAAATTCCTCACGCCATTGCGGTGGATATCGAAGAGATGAAGCCAAGGGATAACGGGGATATGTATGTCCGTGCCACTATCTATGTGGAGCGTGACTCCCAGAAGGGCATCGTCATCGGCAAGCGGGGAGCTCTTTTGAAGGAAATAGGTGCCCAGGCCCGTGCCGATATTCAGATGCTTTTAGGGTGCAAGGTATTCCTTGACCTGTGGGTAAAGGTCAAGAAGGACTGGCGCAACCGGGACAATATCCTGAAGGATTTCGGCTTTCAGGATTGATGGCCAGCAGATAACAGATAACAGATAGCAGATAACAGGATGGCAGTGCTTATGGTATGTGAGGTTTTGAAACATTGGAAAAAGAGCAGGATAGAGCTGGATTATCTGCAGCGGCAGTGCAGGGGGATTTCCTATGAGGATTTTGCTGTTCTCATCAGGGAATGCATGGAGAAGGGGATTTTGCTGCCCATAAAGAGCGCCGGCAGGGATGGCAGCGGCCTGCCCTATAAATTCAGCATTGCCAGGGGCAGGCTCCTGGGGGATAACGTAGCTTACATAAACAAAATCGTGCAGGCCGGGGAGTTCTCCAGCCTGCTTTCTTTTAGCTGGTATTATGAGCAGCCTTTAAAAATTTGGGAAGGGGAATTGCCCTATATCAGATTGCTGGATGCCTACCTGAAGCATAAGCAAAAAATAGCTCCGGCCGGAATCCAGCAGCGTTCCTTTGAGATATTCAAGGATGAAAAGTGGCTGCTGGAGCATGGTGATTTCCTGGGGCATGTGGGCTTGCTGCCGGAACAGCTGGGGATTGTGAGCCAGCCGGATCCTTTGATGCTGGCTGTCAATCCTGTCAGGTGGCAGAGGTGCCTGAAGGATGTTTTTCAGGAAAATGGACATGGGATAATTACTTGCTATCATTTAGTGGTGGAAAATAAGGCTGCTTATTATGGCATGCTGCCTTATCTGGCAGATTCCCCCTTTGTTTCCATGATTTTGGGGTATGGCTGGAAAATCGCCGGGAATCTGTCGCAGCTGGCTGTTCAGCTGGGGCAGATGCCTGTATGCCACCGGGTACTGTATTTCGGTGATTTTGATGCAGAGGGCATCAGCATCTGGCACAGCCTGTTGCATAGCATGCAGGTGCAGCTGGCAACGGAATTCTACAGGGCCATGCTGGATTTGCCCCCTGTCAGGGGCAAGGAAAACCAGCAGCTGAACCAGGCGGCGCTGGATGCCTTTGCCAGCTGCTTTTCCAGGGAGGAAGGCGGCCGCTGGCAGCAGATATTGCAGGGGCACATGTACTATCCCCAGGAAATCCTGCCGGCAGAGGCTTTGGGCAGGGTGCTTCGCCGGTACAATGATCTTCTGGCCTGACAGGCTGGAAATGGGCAGGAAAGGTCGTGAGATGTTTGGATATGGAAGGCTTTCATGAGCGCATGCACAGGCTTTTGCTGATGGCGCCTCTGTACAGCCTGCAGCGCAGGCGGAAAATAGCTTTGGCTGATGGCAACGAGGTTACTGGCATGGAGCTGGGGATGGTGAGCCTGCTTTATTTTTTTGAGCTGATGCTGGGGGGAGCCCGGAAGGGCTCGGTACGGGATTTGGCAGCTCATTTGCAGGAAAAGCTGGCGCACTTTGCGGCTGGCAGGGAGGCTGAGCCGGTGGATTATGAAAAGCTGGCCAGGGAAATCATTACGGCTTTTCGTCCTGCCACCGGCAGGCGCAGCCAGGAGGAATTTTTTAATCTGGAAACAGGACGGTCAGAAACGGCTCAGTATTCCTATATCAAGGCTTATTCGGCTGACATTGACTCCAACGAGCAGTTTTATGCCCTGGATGAGCACGGGCTGGAGCTGATTTTTATTACCAAGGAATATTTCAGTGAATACCAGCTTTCCATCAATCAGCTGATTTTGCGCAAGCAGCTGGAGCGGGGGCAGTTCGCCCTGGCTCTCCGGCAGGTGGAGGAAATGCGGCTGGATG
This sequence comes from Selenomonadaceae bacterium, assembly GCA_022786545.1. Classification (GTDB taxonomy): domain Bacteria; phylum Bacillota; class Negativicutes; order Selenomonadales; family Selenomonadaceae; genus Anaerovibrio. The sequence goes on along the minus strand of JALFXV010000087.1, from coordinate 39,770 downwards.
TGGAGACCATCCGGCAGAATATCGTCAAGCTCCGTGGAGAGATGCACAGGAATATCGTATCTGATGATACCCTGGAACGCTATCGCAAGCTGGTGGAGGATATCAATAACCGCCTGAAGGGGGAGGACACGGAGTTCAAGGAGCTGAAGTCCTTCGTGCGGGAAACCAAGGAGCGCATCAGGGAAAATGGCGATTTGTCCGCCAACAGGACTGCCTATGAAAATATTTCCGAGGTGGAGTCACGGCTGGACCTGGTGCACGGCAAGCACAGCCAGCTGCTGCTGCTGGGGATTGAGCTGGGCACAACGGCTTTGAAGGAAGCACAGGATGCCCTGTTTTTTACCAGCTTGGACAGCTTCAATTTTGAGCAGGAGATTACCAGCCGCTTCTTTGGCTCGCCGCTGCCTGTAGGGGCGGCCAGGCGGCTGATTAATCCTTTTTTTCAGCTGGCAGGTGCCAAGGTCTGGTCGCCTTTATCTGTTTTTCAGCCTCAGCGGCTGGAAAGAAAGGCAGGGGAACGGCCGGAGCTGAGCTTCCCTGATTTGGCGGAGGATGAGGAATTGCCGGAGGTCACAAGGGCTATCCAAAAGCTCAATGGCAGGATTTGCAGCCTGCTGGTGGATTTCCTGGCAGCCGGAGAAGGGCGGCAGGAAGCTCTCCTGGGAGATTTTTGTGCCTATGCCGGGGCGGAGGATAAGGGGCTTTTGACGCAGAAGCAGTTTTATATGTTCTGGATTCTCCTCCATCGCAAGGGGGTATTGGTGCTGGATGACAAGGAAATGAGCGAAAAGTCTCCTTATTACCTGATGCGGTCGGAGGTGTCTGGCCTGGAGGACATCCAGGTCAGTGAATTGCCGGGAGGAGAGGTGCTGGAATATCCTTCCTTCAAGATTAGCAATATGCAGATAAGGGTGAATTACAAGCATGCAGTATTCGGAAGATAAGGTCATGGAGGCCTTTAATTTATATACGCGCCTGGCAGCCAGGGGGCAGCTGGACAGGCTGGAGGCAGGGGATTATTTTGATGATGATGATGTCAGGAATTTGCTGGACCGCTATGTGAATGCCGTGCAGTGCGTGATTTTGCCTGATGCGGACAAGCTTTATCTGGTGCCGCTGGCAACCGAGTCGGAATTCCATATCTCTAATGATGCTTTTAAGAAGCAGTACATGCCTGCCAGGGCGGTAAATATGGATATATATTTATTGTACATGGCGATTATTGTGCTTTTTGGCTGTTTTTATGACAGCTATCAGACTAATGAGGCGGCGGAATTTGTGACTATGAGCCGCTGGCTGGAAAGCATGGATGCCCGCATGGAGGCCATGAAGAACCATGATGAGGATTTTCTCAGGGGGATGGAAAAGGAATTTGAGTTCAACTGGGTGACTATCAGGGACAAGTGGCTGGATATGGACAGCCTCAAGGAGAATGTGAAAAATCAGGATGCCAGGAATATGAGCCGGGTGGGCTTCCTGAATCAGGCCAGGAATTTTTTGCTGCAGCAGGGGCTTTTGGAAAATGTGGGCAATATGGAGATGTGCCTGACGGAAAAGGCAAAAAATATCTATGTCAGCTATTATATGGACAGTGAGTACAACAGGGGGCTGCTGGATTTTATGTACAGCTGCGACCACAAGGCGGCTCCGGCTGATACCGATGGGAAAGCTCACGGGGAGGATGCCGCCATGGAGCAGATGGGGCAGGCAGCCACAGGTCAGAGGGGAGATGAAGCATAAATGCCATCTATTAGCAAGGTGAGGTTTACAAATGTAGTTTATGATAATGGCAATAAGCGTTATATTGATTCCACCTTTCGCTTTGACGGCCATAACGGCATTTTGCTGCTGGAAAACGGTGCAGGCAAAACTGTTTTTGTGCAGACGCTGATTCAGGCGGTGCTGCCCCACAAGATGGTGGCCAATCGGAAAATCCAGGAAACCCTGCAGCTTTCCAATAGCATTGCCCATATTGCCGTGGAGTGGATTCTGGCGGAGCATCCCAAAAGGCGTTACGGCCTGACGGCTGTGTCGTTGTTTATGAACAGCAATAACGAGCTGGCTTCCCAGCGTTTTGCCATGGAATATGCGGGGGATGCCTTTTCCCTGGCCAGGGTGCCCTTTACCCTGGAGGAGGCAGGCAGAACCCGTCCTGCCAGCAAGGAGGAAATGGCAGCCTGGTGCAGGGGGCAGGCTGAGAAAAATATGCAGGCAAAGTTTTTTTCGGAGCATGACTCCCTGCATAATTATCACAGGTATCTGGAGGAGCATTATAAGCTGATTGCCTCTGAATGGAATAAAATAGCCAGCATAAATTCTGATGAGGGCGGCGTGGAGGCTTATTTTGCCAATTGCCGCAGCACAGGGGAGCTTTTGTCGCGGCTGCTCATTCCTACTGTGGAGGAAGGCCTGGGGGAGAGTGCCGGGCTGGGCGGTGGAAACGGCTTTGTGGAGATGTTCCAGGGGCAGCGGGAGCATTTCAAGCAGCAGGTCAGGCTGCAAAAGCGCATCGGGGAGATGCAGGGGATTTTGCAGGAGCTGGATGTGTATAACGATGTGCAGAAGCAGCAGCATGAGGCGGAGCAGCAGCTTTGGCAGGTGTCCGGCAGGCTGAAGGCAGGCTTCTGCCAGCTGAAGGAAACCCTGGCGAAGCAGCTGGCGGCAAATGCCGCCCTGGAAGCGGAGCAGGAGGAGCTGCAGGAGCGGCTGGCAGTGGTGCAGCGTGATTTGGAAGCCTGCGGCGTAGAGGAAGGCAGGCGTCTCTGGCAGGACAGGGAAGCGGACTGGCAGAGGGCATTTGGCCGCCAGCAGCAGGCTGAGGAAAAGCTGGGGATTAGCCGGACGAGGCTGGATAATTTGCAGCTGGCACGGCTTTTGCGGGATGAAAAAAGAGCCGGGGAGCATCTGGCAGCATGCCAAAAAGAATTGGCAGAGCTGGACAGGGATACTGCCACCAGGGAGCTGGAGCAGGAGCTGCAGGTGCTGTTTGGCGGCCTGCACAGCTGGTTTTTCCGCCACGAGCAGCGTCTGGCGGAAAATAAGGAAGCCTGCCGGGCGGAGACACGGGAGAAGCAGGCTGAATGTGACAGGCTGCGGAGAACCATCCGCCAAAAGGCCGGGGAGCTGGAGGCTTTGCTGGCGGAAAAAAGTGCTTTGGAGGGCACCATCAGGTCACTGCTGCAGCGGCAGGAATATATTGAGCAGCAGCTCTTTCCGGACGGCATGCATCAGGATGCTGCTTTTCTGCAGCGGAAATGGCAGCAGGAAACCCGGGAGCTTGCCGGGAATATTGACGGATATCAGGACAGCATTCAGATGTACGCCCAGCAGGAAAAGGAAACTGCCGCCAGGATGGAGGCATGGCGGCAGGAGCTGGCACGGGCAGATGAGGAATCAGCAGCGGTAAATGCCCAGCTGCAAATCATAGAGACCAGGGCCCAGGCAGTGCTGGAAAGGCTTGCCCTGGTGCCGGAGTGCGTCCATATAGCAGCTTCGGCCAGGGAGCTATATCAGCGGTATGATTTTTTGCGAAATCAGCTGGGCGACAGGCTGGTGATGCTGGAGAGGCAGTGGAAGGAACAGCAGCGGGCCAGCCGTCTGGCCCATCGCTTCTGGGATATGTATCAGGGGCGTGAGGAATTTATAGCGGATCCTGCCCTGGAGGACAGGCTGCAGGAGCTGGCCGGTGATTTTACTTACCTGGCCGGAGGCAGCCAGCTTTACAGGGAACTGGTGGAGAAGGACAGGGAAAAGGCAGAGGCTCTCCTGGAAAAATATCCTTTCTTGGCGGCTGTGGTGGTTACTGCTGCCGGTGAGAAGGATAAGCTGGCAGAGAAGCTGTGTGCCTGGGCTGACCATCTGCAGCAGGTGGTTTTTGTGCTCAGCGAGCAGGAATACCGGAGCATGCTGGAGGGAAATCTGCCTTTGGGAATAGCCTGCGTAGCACCGGGGTATTGGAAACATATCAGCAGCCGGTCCTATCAGGAATGGCTGGCGGCTTTGCAGCAGCAGGCTTTGGAGGCAGACCGGCTGGAGCAGGAGCTTAATGAGCAGCTGCATGGGCTGAAGAATGTGCTGAGGGACTTGAACGGCTTTATGCAGCTGAACCAGCAGAGCCTTTTTCAGGAGCTGTCCGGCAGCCGCCAGAGGCTGGAGCAGCAACAGGCTGAGCTGCGGAGGAATATGGATAACGGCAGCAGCCTTTTGGCCCAGTGCCGGGAAAATATCAGCAAATACAAGGACAACATCTATCAGGCCCAGCTGCGCCAAAGGGAAGTCCAGGGGCAGCTGTCCAAGCTGGCGGAGTATCTTGACCTGCAAAAACAGCAAAAGGAAGCCATAGAGCTCAAGGCGCAGAAAAATAACTGGCTGGCACTGCTCAGGGAGCAGAAAAAGGAGCTGGATGAGGAGCTGGATGATCTGCAGGAACAGCTGGCAGATTTGGACAGACGGTCGGCAAAATGCGACATGGAGCTGTCCAAGCTGCGGGACAGGCAGTATTACAGGGAGGCGATGGCAGCTGACATGCTGGCTGATGACAGGGATTATGATGTCCTGGCAGGAAGCATCTACAGCTTGCAGATGCGGCTGAATGGCTATAACACCAGCCGCAGGGAGCTGGAAGGCAGGCTGCAGGCGGCAGAAAAAGAAGTGGCACGCTTGCAGGAGGAATTGCTGCGGCTTAGGGAAAATACCGATTCAGTGCTGCAGGAAAGGCCTGAGTATCCATTTGATGGGGAGGAACAGGAAAAGCTGCTGCAAAGGGAGATTAAGTCCCTGCGGCTGGCATTGTCAGATCTTAGTAAAAATGCCAATGAGCTTCGTTCCGCAGCGGACAGGCAGAAGGGGGCTTATGAGCATGCCAAGGGTCAGTATGATAAAAGGTATCAGGCCTATCCGGATTTTCATGAGCCATTGGCTGAGCTGTGCAGAAGGCTGGAAGAACAGCTTGGTGATACGCGGCAGAAAATCAAGCTGAATCAGCAGCAGCTCAGGCAGGGGGCAGCGGAAAAGGATGCCCTTGACCAGCTGCGGCAGGAAATGGAGCTGAAGAATGAAAGCCTGCGCTTTGCGGCTGAGGAGGTTGCCATGGCAGTGGCTGATGCCGCCTGGCAGGAATATGGCAGCAGCGGCCTGCGTGAGCTGCTGGAACCGCAGCTGGAGGAGGCATGGACGCTGTGGCAGCTGGCGGAGTCCAGGCGCAAGGCCAGTGAAAAGGCCAAGGATGGCTTCATCAGGTTCTGTGAAAGTACCCTCAGGGATGAGAGGCTGCGCCGCCGGGTGGTGGAGGGCATCCGCAAAAAGCAGGGGTATCTTGCCTTTGTGGCCTGGAAAAATGACGTGACGGATACTATCGGCAAAATCATCAGCCTGGCAGAATCGGAGCGGCAGGAGCATTTCAGGCATATTGAGCACATGGTGGACCGCATGACTTCGTATATCAGGGAAATCTGCCACGGGCTGGTGGAGCTGATGGGGAAGACCAGGGTGAAGGCAGGGGACATCTACAGAAATATTTTTTCCATTCATATCAGTGAGTGGGAGGAGCATCAGGGGCGTACTGCTATCCGGGGCCATCTCAGCAGCCTGACGGAAAAGCTGGAGAGCCAGGAATTTTTCCTGGAAAACGGCCAGGAGGATCAGGAGAAAATCAATAAATACCTGACCGGCCAGCTGGGCACCAGAAGGATTTTGCAGTGCGTGCTGGGCAGCAACAATAATGCGGTACGGGTTCGCTGCCACAAGGCCATTAGTGCCGGGCGGCTGTCGGAGCGTACCTATACCTGGGAGGAAAGCAATCGCTGGTCAGGCGGTGAGATGTGGAGCAAGAATATGGCATTGTTTTTGGGGTGCCTGAATTATCTTTCTGAAAAACGCTGCCCGATGATGCGGACCAGGTTCAACAACCGGGTGGTGGTAGCGGATAATCCTTTTGGCAAGGCTTCCAGCGAGCATGTGCTGGACCCGGTATTTTATATAGCACGGCAGCTGGGATTTCAGCTGCTTGCCCTGACTGCCCATGAGGATGGCAGCTTTATCAGGAAGTATTTCCCTGTGGTGTACAGCTGCCGGTTTGCCAGCCTTTCCCAGGGCAGGGGGAAGGTGCTGCGGCCGGAAATGGAACTGAAGACTGCCTATCTGGAGGAAAAGTCGCCGGGGAGCTTGGAAAGGCTGATGGAAGGGGAGTATCATCAGGAAGTGCTGGATTTCAGTTTGTAAAAAAGATTTCAGTTTGTCGTAGTGAAGGTACGAGACTTTTGGAACATTAACGGATGAGTTTTGTGAGTTCGTGCACTCTGTTCAGATTAAAGATGGGATGGTCTACGGCAGTGCCCTCAGAGACACGCTCTCGCTCCTCGTTGTGCCTAGCGGATGCTAAGCTCTCGCTGCGCCTGACGGCTTGCGAATTGCTAAGCACCGAGGCACAACTAGGAGCGCGAGCGTGTTTTCTATGGGTAGCTGTCCCGCTCAACCCATTTTTAGTCTGAACAGAGTCCACGAAGTATCAAATTACGTCATTATGTGCACGAAGTAAAGAATAAGCACTACGATAAACTGAAATTTATTTCACTGCAAGAAGGATTTAGAGATTTTTTGCAGAAATATTATGTATAATCAAGGGCAAAGGGCTTAGAGGGGGTATGCTCAGTGAAAAACAGAAAAACAATGCTGATTGTTGACGATATGGAAATCAACCGCGCCATCCTAACGCAGTTTTTTCAGGACGAATTTAATCTCATCGAGGCGGAAAATGGCAGGGAGGCACTGGACTTCATCAAGAGCCAGCCCATCGACATCATCCTGCTGGATTTGATGATGCCGGTCATGACGGGCATGGAAGTGCTGAACTGGCTGCTGGCAAATCCGCGCTACGGGGACATCCCGGTAATCGTAACCACATCGGCTGATGATATCAACAGCGAAGTCATGGCGATGGAACGGGGGGCAGCAGACTACCTGACCAAGCCGTACAATCCGTCCATCGTCACCTGCCGGGTACAGAACGTGCTGGGCAGGCGCGAAAATGAACTCAGCAAGCTGAGGCAGGCTGCCCAGGACAAAAAAATCAATGCCATGCAGCAGATTCTGGATATCGACCAGCTTACGGGCCTCCTGACCCAAAAAGCATTCCTGCAGCAGTCAGCAGACAAAATATCCGGCGACCCGGAAACCCGCTACTGCTTCATCTACCTGGATATAGCCAGCTTCAAGCTGATTAACGAGCTTTTTAACATAGAAACAGGGGATACCATCCTCAAGACAGCAGCTTCCTACTTCAACACCATCGTAGGCAAGCGGGGCCTTGCCAGCCACCTGACGGCTGACTCCTTCGCCATACTGCTGCCTGAGGATATGCTGGACATGGATTTGCTCATTCAGGGGCTGGATGCCATGATGCACACCCTGACCATTTACCGCACAGTGGCATTTTTTGCCGGGGTATACCAGATAGACAACATCTATCTCACTCCCGGCCAGATGCTGGACCGGGCGCACATGGCCATGACCTCCGTCAAAAATTCCCACGCCCGCCGCTACGCCTTTTATGACGATGCCCTGCGCACCAAGCTGATGGACGAGCAGATTATCGCCAGGGAAATGGAACCCGCCCTTGCCAACGGCCATTTTTTTGTAAAGTACCAGCCGATTTACAAGATAGACACGGAAGCCAGGACCATGACGCCCATCGCCGCCGAAGCCCTGCTGCGCTGGCAGCACCCGGAGCAGGGAGTCATCAGCCCCGGCAGATTTATCCCCGTCTTTGAAAAAAACGGCTTCATCAACAGGGTGGACAGATTCGCCTGGGAGCAGGCCTGCCACTTCCTCAGCCGCCAGCGGGACTGGGGGCTGGATATACGGCCTGTCTCCATCAACATCTCCCACATGAATTTTTACGATATGACCTTTGTGGACTACCTGCTGCGGCTGCTGAGAAAATACGATTTGCAGCCCTGGATGCTGTGGCTGGAGCTGACGGAAAAATCCTACAGCCACGCCCCGGAGCAGCTGGCCAGAATCCTGCGCCGCCTGAACAGCTGCGGCTTCTCCGTCATTCTGGATGACTTCGGCAGCAGCTTCAGCTCCCTGGGCATCCTCCGGGACCTGACCGTGGACATGCTCAAGGTGGATGTGCGCCGCCTTTACGCCCACGGCAACCATGACAGGGTGGACATCATCCTGCAGGCCATCATCGACATGGCCCAAAAACTCAAGATGCAGGTGATTGCCGAAGGCGTGGAAACACCTGTGCAGGCAGAGCTGCTGCAGACCATGGGCTGCCATACCATGCAGGGCTTCCACTACTCCCGTCCCCTGAACTCAGACGCCTATATCGAGCTGCTCTCCAGCCTCCAATAAACTCTTTGCAAAAAAAATTGCCGCGGATGACTTGCTCATCCTGCGGCAATATTTTTTGCCCAAAAACAAAATCAAGCTCAGAACTGGAACTTCTGCAAATTTTCCTGCACTTCCTGGGCCTGCCGTGCCAGTGCATCACTGGCGGAGGCCACCTCCTGGGCAGAAGCGGACTGCTGCTCCGTGGCTGCCGAGATGGACTGCATGTTGTCAGCCACATGCTTTGCACCCTTGTCAATCTCATTCATCTGGCTGGTAATCCCCTCCGCCTGCCTGGCAACAGCTGCCACGGACTGGGACATGTGATTGATCTTCTCAGATACCTGCACCACCAGCAAATTGATTTCCTCAAATACCTGACGAAGCCCCTCGACAGACTCCGCACCCTTTGCTACCGCATCCCTGCCGGAGTTCATAGAAGCCACCGCCTTGCCGGTATCCTCCTGAATCCTGCCAATCAGGCCTGCAATCTGCTGGGCTGCTAGGCCTGACTGCTCTGCCAGCTTTCTCACTTCCTCTGCCACTACGGCAAAGCCCCTGCCCTGCTCACCGGCACGGGCCGCCTCAATAGCCGCATTCAGTGCCAGCAGGTTGGTCTGCCCGGCAAGGTCGGAAATGGTATCTACGATGGCGCCAATTTCCTGGGAACGCTCTCCCAGCTTGTCCACCAGCTCCGCTGTCAGGCGCACGGTTTCCTCCACGCTCTTAATCTGGCTGACAGATGCCCCTACCACGCCATTTCCTGAAGCGGCCTTTTCCGCAGCCTGCTCCGCGTTGGCAGAAACCTCCGCTGCCTCCCGGCTGATGCCCTCTACGGACTCCGTTATGGTAGCGATGCTATGGGTGCCGGAATCCACGGAGCCCTGCTGCTGGATAACAACAGTAGCGGCATCTGCCACAGACTGAGCCACTGCCGTAGCGGCATTGGCAGACTCCATGGAGCTGGAATTCAGCTGCTGAGAAGATGCTGCAATCTGCTCCGTAGTGCGGGAAAAATTCTTCAGCAGCTTGCTGACTGCCAGCGTCATATCATACAGTCCCCGCTGCACATCGCCAAACTCATCCCCCCGGTCAGACGGTGCCGTCTTCACCATGAAATTGCCCTTGCTCAGCTTGTCGCAGACATGCAGCATAATCTCCAGAGGCTGCTTGATGCCGGTGATCAGCTTCCAGCTGAAGCCCAAAAGGATAATCATGCACACCACCGTTGTAATCAGCATCAGGGTAATGGCACTCTGCCCGTCAGCAGCATTCTGCTGATTCACCCCGAAGGCTGCATCCCGGGTAGCCGTGCTAAGTGCTGTCAGGGAATCCCTCAGCTTCACCGTATCCTGCCGTGCAGCCCTGTTGTACTCGGCAATGCCTGCCTCGGAGCCCCCGGACTTCACCGCAGACATAACGGCAGGCATGGATCTCCTGAAGCTTTCCCAGTAGCCCATCATCTCCTGCACAGCTGCATCATTTCCGCTCTGCGCAGCCATGGACGCATACTCCCCCAAAAGGGCTTCCATATCGTTGATGTCCTTCGCCTGGCTCTTGGAGAGCTCCTCCTGCCTGGAAGCATCAGCTATAGCCTGCAGGGAACGCACCTGGATCGTGCGCATCTTCTCACAAGCCTGCCCCAAGAGCTCTACAGCACGCATATCGCTTTCATACATCTTCGCCATCTGCTGGTTGGCATCCTGGATAGATATCGCACCACGTACCCCTACGATGACCATACCAATCGCAGCTATAATAACCATAATCAGGATTTTATAGCTGACTTTTACATTGTCCATAAGAAATCACACCCTTCTGATACTTTTAATATGTTTTATTTGCAAAAGCAACACATCTCCCCCGAATGTCCATCCTACAGTTCTTCCACTCCAATGACCATATCGGCATAATTCGGAGAAGCGGCTATTGTTTGCACAAATGATTATTTGAATATGCAAATTATTATCAATCCTAAAAATAGGCGTATGCCGTAATCAACATACGCCTATCCTTCCTGCTAAAGCATATAAAATTAGGCCAGAACCTTGGAAAGCCTGATGAACTCAGGGTCCAGGGTCTTGGTGTTGGTAGCTGCCTCCTCCAGAGGAATCTCAACTACCGTGCCGGTATCCAGGCCGTACATAACGCCGCTGACTCCATTCAGGAGGCCCAAGGTAGCCTTCTCCCCCAGCAGGCTGGCATTGATGCGGTCCTGCACCGTAGGGGAACCGCCCCGCTGGATATGCCCCAGCACGGTTACACGGGTATCAATCTCGGTCTTCTCGCCTACCTGCTTGCCCAGCTCCACAGCAGAAGCCGCACCCTCGGACACAACGATGATGCTGTACCGCTTGCCAGCCTCATAAGCCTCACGGATTTCCGTGCACATGCGGTCCAGGTTATACTTGGCCTCCGGAGCCAGCACATACTCGGCGCCGCCGGCGATGCCGGTGGTCATGGCCAGCCAGCCGGAGGTCTTGCCCATGACCTCGATGAGGATGATGCGGCGATGGGCGCAGGCGGTATCACGCAGCTTGTTGATGGCATCCACAACAGTGTTAGCTGCCGTATCGGAGCCGATGGTGTAGTCAGTGCCCCACACATCATTCTCGATGGTGCCAGGGATGCCTACCACGTTCAGGCCCAGCTTGGACAGCTCCCAGGCACCGGCCAGGGAACCTGCGCCGCCGATGACAATCAGCCCATCGATGCCGCGCTTCTGAAGATTTTCAAAGGCAGCCTGGCGCTTCTCCGGCTCCATGAACTCAGGGCAGCGGGCCGTCCCCAGGAAAGTGCCGCCCCTCTGAATCATATCGCCCACGCTGCGGGTGCTCAGTTCCTCAATCTGGTCCCGCAAAAGCCCCTTGAAGCCGTTGCGCACGCCCCAGATCTTGACGCCGCCATGACGGGCAGTGCGAACCACGGCACGGATAGCGGCATTCATGCCCGGGCAGTCATTTCCACTAGTAAGAATCGCAATATTATTCAGCATATATACAACCTCCATATTTTTGTGCTTGCATGTTCATGATAGTTCATCCACTATATATAATTCAATAGCTTTCGGCAAATTCCTGCTAAATCGCAAAAAATTTACAAAAAAATTTTTTGTGCCGACTGACGCACACCTGTGCTTCAGCCCCTCTGCCTGTCCCTGAGCTCACGCGCCACATCGCGCTTGACGGCACGCTCCTGCAAATCCCGGCGCTTGTCATAGTTATGCTTGCCGCTGGCCAGGGCCAGCTCCAGCTTTGCCCTGCCCTGCTTGAAGTAAATTTTCAGTGGCACCAGGGTAAAGCCCTTTTCCCGGGTCTTGCTAAAAAGCTTCACAATCTCCGCCTTGTGCATAAGCAGCTTCCGGGGGCGGCGTTCATCGTGATTGAAAATATTGCCATGCTCATAAGGGCTTATGTGCATGTTCTGAATAAAAATTTCACCATTTTTAATTTCGCCATAGCTGTCCTTCAGGTTCGCCCTGCCGTCCCGCAGGGATTTTACCTCGGTTCCGTGCAGAACCAGCCCCGCCTCAAAGGTTTCATGGATGAAATAATCATGCCTTGCCTTGCGGTTTTCACAGGCAATCTTGACAGCGGCGTTTTTACGTCCCATATTTGTCTCCTATATTGTCTCGATGTTTATCATATATCTCTTGGCATATCTGCCAGGCAGGCTAAGGCCCCCAGGGCAGATATCCTGCTAGATGGTCAGGGGGTCAAAGCTGGCAATTACATCGCCGCCCTGCTTCCTTCTGCCCTTCCGCTTGCTGTGCTTGTCCCTGCCTGCCTTTTTCTCCTTCTTGTTCTTCTTGCGCCCCATGTGGCCAGCAACATTCCTGCCGTCAGGATAAAAGCCTTCCCCCTGCTTGCCCTTTGGGCTCTTCTTCTCCTTCTTGTCCTTTTTGGCACCGCGCTTGATTTTCCTGGCCTCGGCACGGCTCTTGATACCGGCGGCCGCCCCAGGATCCCTGTCCCTGCTGCCCTGCATGTTCAGGGCGTGCAGGTCACAGTTGTCCTTCACCCAAAAGTCCAGGGAACGTGCCTCCACATCGGCACGGGCCAGCAGGATTTCCACCGTATCCCCCAGCTGATAGCGGCGCTTGTGATGGGTGCCCACCAGGGCATACTGGCTCTCCACATAGTCATAATAATCGTCCTTGAGGGTGGTCATGTGCACCAGCCCCTCTACGCCGTTATCCAGCTCCACGAAGAAGCCGAAGCTGGTGACGCTGCTGATGACGCCCTCAAAGGTATCACCCACAAACTGCTGCATGTACTCCACCTTCTTGAGGTCGGTAGTATCACGCTCTGCATTGACCGCGATGCGCTCCCGCTGGGAGGCATGGTCAGCCCGCTCTGACAGCTTTTCCAGAATCTTTTCCCGTTTCTCCCTGGGGATGGAGCCCGTCTCAAAGGACTCCCGCAGCAGGCGGTGCACCATCAGGTCAGGATAGCGGCGGATCGGAGAGGTGAAGTGGGTATAATACTGGGCCGCCAAACCGAAGTGCCCCAGGTTTTCCGCCGCATACCGGGCCTGCTGCATGGAGCGCAGGGCAACGGTGCTGACGATTTTCTCTGCCGGTCCCCCGGCAATCTTTTCCAGCGTCACCTGCAAATCCTTCGGCTTGATGCTGCCATCAGAAGCCGTCCTCAGGTGCAGACCGAAGGTATTTAGAAGCCCGTTCAGGGCCGTGACCTTGCTTTCCTCCGGCTCCTCATGGACGCGGTAAACAAAAGGCTGCTTGCGACGGCACATGTGCTCTGCTACAGTCTCATTGGCAGCCAGCATGCACTGCTCAATGATGGACTCCCCCAGATTGCCCACACGCTTCTTCAGGCCGACGGCCTTGCCGTTTTCATCCAGCTTTACCTTGATTTCCGGGATTTCAAAATTGATGGCCCCCCGGCGGTGGCGGTACTTGTACATGGCGTTCCTGACATCCTGCAAGTCGTGCAGGAACGGCACGATATCCTCATTGTCCCTGACAAATTCTTTATCGTTATCCACGAGGATTTTATTAACCAGCGTATAAGTCAAGCGGCGGTAGACATGGATGACCACCGGCAGGATTTTGTAATCCGTCACCTTGCCCTCAGGGCTGATGTTCATCTCGCAGGCCATAGAAAGCCTGTCCACCCCCGCATTCAGGCTGCAGATGCCGTTGGAGAGAGCCTTGGGCAGCATAGGCACAACCCTGTCCACCAGATAGACGCTGGTGCCCCGTGCCTCCGCCTCTATGTCCAGTGGCTCATGCTCCCTGACATACCAGCTCACATCCGCAATATAAACCCCCAAGAAGAAGCTGCCGTCATCCTTCTTTTCCACATAGACGCCATCATCCAAATCCTTGGCATCCTCGCCATCAATGGTGACGATTTTCAGATGCCGCCTGTCCTCCCTGCCATGCTTGCCGATATGCTCCTCAGCATTGATGGACTGCTCCACCCCATCCGCTGCAGCCTGCACTTCCTCCGGGAAGCTTTCCGACAGGTCGTACTGGCGCATGATGGAAAGGATGTCCACTCCCGGCTCCCCCTTCTGGCCGATGACCTCGATGATCCTGCCCTCTGCCTTCTGCCTGCCATCAGGCCACCGGGTAACTTCCGCCACTACCTTGGAGCCAGTAACAGCGTCCATTGACGCCCCTTCCGGAATGTAGATATCCGTCTTCAGGCGGGTATCATCGGGAGCCACAAAGCCAAAACGGCGGCTGGCGGAATAAATGCCCACAATCCTGCTGTTGGCACGCTCCAGCACCTCTGCCACCCTGCCCTCCCGGGACTGGCTGCCGGTTAAAGCATAGGCAGGCTGCTGGACCAGCTGCACCTGCACGGTATCGCCGTTCATGGCCGTATGGAGCTCATCCTTAGGAATAAAGATATCCGCCTGATTTTTCTGCATGCCCTCAGGCGTCACAAAGCCAAAGCCCCGGCTGTTGATGGAAATCTTTCCCTTTATCATTTCGTCCGTATATTTCAGGGCGGCATAGCGCGCCTCCCTAGATGGCTGTACCTGCCTTGCCTCAGCCCCGGCATTTCTGGCACTCCTGCCCCTGCCGGCCTTGCCGATGCTTTTCCTGCGCAGGCGCACCGCTTTCCTCTGCTGTTTCATAATCCGTCACTCCCGTCTCTACATAGATTTATCTGCATTTCATTTTTCTAAAAATGCACTAACCCGCTGGAAAACCTCATCACGCTGGCAATCCAGGGTCAGCAGGTGGCCTGACCTGTCCAGCCAGTGAAGCTCCTTCTCCTGACTGCCTGCCCGGCGGTAAATATAGCTGGCGCTCCTGTAGCGCACAGTATGGTCAGCGTAGCTCTGCATCAGCAAAAGCGGCGCAGTGACGCGGGGCAGCTCCTTCTTGACAACCTCAATCAAATCCAGCACCTCATGGACAGCCACCAAGGGCATCTCCAGATAGGAAGCGTTGCACTCCTCCGGCACATCCGGCAGCTGGCGGCGCCGCTTGGGCTGGAAACGCCCGGCGCACTTCTCCCTTGGCGGCAGCCGGTACAGCATCTTGTCCTCATGAATAAAAATCGGTGCCGCCAAAGCCGCCACCCTATGCACAGGCACATTGGCAGCCAGCCTGAGGCTCAGCAGCCCGCCCATAGACTGCCCCACCACGGAAATCTTCTCGCAGCAGCTGTCCAGCAGGGCATAGCCGTCACACACCGAGTCATACCAGTCCTCGCGGCTCATCCTGGCCAGATCCTTGGGAGTTGTGCCGTGGCCTGCCAGCCGCACCCCCAGCACCGTGTACCCCAGGTCATGGAGATGGCAGCCCAATAGCAGCATTTCCGCCGGTACACTGGTAAAGCCGTGGACCAGCAGTACCCCGTGGCTGCCCGCCCGATAAAAAAATGGTTCCCCTCCGCGCAAAATCATGCTCTCACCTCTCGTATCCACATTCTTCTAGCCTTATTCTACCACAAAAAATAAGCGTTCTCAATTTTTATATTGAGAACGCTCAATCATTTCTTTTCTATGCCTCAAAATCAGAAGCTGGTCAGCTTGGCAATAAACAGGGTAAGCACGCCAAACAGCACCGCCAGCACCACAGTCACCCTGGCCAAAAGGGCATCCAGCCCCCTGGCGCTGCTGCTGAAGACAGTATCGCTGCCGCCGCCCATGCCCATACCGGCTGACTTAGGCGTCTGCATTACAACGGAGCCAATCAGCAGCAAGCCGATAATGGCATCCAGCACCATTAAAACCGTAATCATCTACGGACAACCTCCTACCTCTCAAAAACTCCCACCATCATAACACAAAACGCAAGATATTTCAAGGAAAGTTAGTCCACTATGGCAATCTGGATCTTGGTAGTGTTGTTGCCCTTGCTCTTGAAGCCTGCCTCCCCGGAGGAAATGCCGGAAGTGATGACAGTGGTATCGCCAATCTCCACATAGCCCTCCCGGAGCGCAGCAGCCACCGTAGCCGCGGCACTATCATGCTCGTCATCCCAGATGCGGCCATTAATCAGCTGCACGCCCCAGTACAGGTTCAGCTGACGGGCCACCTTGGCAGTACGGGCATAGGCCACAATATCAGCCAGCGGACGATACTTGGACACAGCCTTGGCGGTATAGCCGGAATGGGTAGGAGTCAGGATGGCCTTGGCCCCCAGCTCATAGGAAAGCTGCACGCTGGAATGGGCAATAGCATCAGTAATGTGCTTCTGCTCCTCCACGCCGGTGTTGGCAAAACGCTTCTCGTAGTGGATGGTGCTCTCGGTCTTCATGGCAATCTTGCTCATGGTCTGCACAGCCTCCACCGGATAATCACCGCTGGCAGTCTCGCCGCTGAGCATGATGGCATCAGTGCCGTCAAATACGGCATTGGCCACATCGGAAACCTCGGCACGGGTAGGGCGAGGGTTGCTGGTCATAGACTCCAGCATCTGGGTGGCAACGATAACCAGCTTGCCGGCCCTGTTGCACTTGCTGATGATCTCCTTCTGCAGGAACGGCACATCTTCCGCCGGAATCTCTACGCCCAGGTCACCACGGGCTACCATGATGCCGTCAGCAGCCTCGATGATGGCATCGATATTCTTTACGCCTTCCAGGTTCTCAATCTTGGCAATAATATCCATGCTGCCCTTGTGCTTCTTGATAAGCTTCCTGATTTCCTTTACATCGCTGGCACGCTGAATAAAGGAAGCAGCCACATAATCCATGTCGTTCTCGATGCCGAAGATAATATCCTTCTCATCCTGCTCGGAAATAGGCGGCAGGCTTACGGCAACGCCAGGAGCAGCCACGCGCTTCTTGGTGCTCATCGGGCCGCTGTTCAGGATTTCCGTCACAATATCCTTGCCCTTGATTTCCTTGACGGTCAGACCTACCAGGCCATCAGACAGCAGGATGGTATTGCCCGGCTTTACCTCCTTGTACAGCGCCTTGTGGCTGATAGGAGCATGATGCTCATCACCCGGGGTATCCGCATAAGTCAGGATAAACTCCTCGCCCTTGGTCAGCTGGACCTTGCCGTCCTTAAAGGTGCCCAGGCGCATCTCAGGCCCCTTGGTATCCAGCAGCAGTGCCACGATGCTATCAGTATGGCGTGCCGCATCACGAACCATCTTGATGCGTCCTGCATGCTCCGCATGGTCTCCGTGGGAGAAATTAAAGCGGGCACAGTTCATGCCATTTTTAATCAATTCTTCAACCAGTCCCGGTTTTTCAGTAGCAGGTCCCATTGTACATACGATTTTAGTTTTCTTTAACATGATTATATACTCTCCTTTCGCGCTTCTGCGCTCAACGTGACTCATGCAGCAGCCCCATCAATACAAACATCCTCACTTTTACCCTCTATGGCTGCAGCACCTGTCACCGCTCATACCTCATTACAAATCATTCATCTATTGCCTGATTGCTTAACTATTTATATTCCCATAAATTATATATATGATATTTTTCCTATTCCATGCGTATTATATATGATAAAAATAGACTTGTAAAGGAAATACAGCCATTCGGCGCAAATACTTTACATTTCCGTCCATCCACTATCTATTGTACCACAATAAGATTTTTCCTTCAATTTCTATCATATTTATTTTCTATTGCAGGAATTTTCCTTCTTTTGACGAATTAATAAGTAGAGCAGTTACAGTGAATATAAAACAAGATTTTTTGCAGAAAGGATGATTATATATGTTCGTTGCCAATCGCATGACCAAAAATCCTATCACCGTAGAGCCGGCCACGCCTGTCAATGAGGCAGCCAAGCTGATGAAGCGCAGGAACATCCGCCGCCTGCCCGTGGTAGAGAACGGCAGCCTGGTGGGCATCATCAGCGACCGGGACATCATGCGGGTTGCCCCTTCCCCTGCCACCACCCTGTCCAAGTTCGAGATCATGAGCCTCCTAGACAAGATTACCGTAGCCGAAATCATGGCCAAGGATGTGGTTTCCCTGCCTGATACGGCCACCATCGAGGAAGCCGCCCTGGTAATGTACAACGAAAAGCTCAGCGGCCTGCCGGTGGTCAGCAGCATGGGTGCCGTGGTGGGCATCATCACGGAGACAGATGTCTTCAAGACATTCGTAGATGTAATGGGCCTGGCTGACGGCAAAACCCGCATCACCCTGGACGTAGTGGACAAAATCGGCGTGGTAAAGGAGCTGGCAGGCATCATTGCCGATGCAGGCTTCAACATCGACAGCATGGTCACCTGCAAGCAGGCCGCCCTGGCAGGCCACTTTGAAATCGTCATCCGGGTAGATGCCGACAACGTGGAGGAAATCACCGCCAAGATTGAGGAAAAGGGCTATAACGTTGTCCATGTGGCAAAAATCGGGTGACTTCATCTATATTTACATCATAGCATACTTGCAAAAAAATTCCCTGAAAGCCGGATAAAATCCGCTCTCAGGGAATTTTTATTTATATATTGCGTATGGACATCAGCCCCCCAGGTATGCCTTCCTGACATCCTCGCTGGCGGCCAGCTCCTTGGCCTCGCCGCTGAGGGTGATGCGGCCTGTCTCCAGCACATAGGCCCGATGGGCGATGGACAGTGCCATGTTGGCATTCTGCTCCACCAGAAGCACCGTAGTGCCGGCCTTGTTGATATCCTGAATGATGGCAAAAATCTCCCTGATGAGGAGCGGCGCCAGGCCCATAGACGGCTCATCCAGCAGCAGCAGCCGCGGACGGCTCATGAGGGCACGCCCCATGGCCAGCATCTGCTGCTCGCCGCCGGACAGGGTGCCTGCCAGCTGGCTGATGCGCTCCTTCAGCCGCGGGAAGCGGTTGAATACCATCTCCATATCACTCTTGATGCCATCCTTGTCCTTCCGGGTGAAGGCACCCAGCTCAAGATTTTCCAGCACGGTCATCTCCGCAAAAATCCGCCGTCCCTCAGGCACCTGGGAAATGCCGCCTTTCACTATCTCATGGGCAGGCAGCCCGGCAATATCCCTGCCCTCGAACTGAATGCTGCCCCCCTTGGGCTTCAAGAGGCCGGAAATAGTGCGCAGGATAGTGGATTTTCCGGCGCCATTGGCACCGATCAGGGTAACGATTTCCCCCTCATTGACCTCCAGGGAAGCACCCTTGATGGCGTGAATTGCACCATAAAAGACATTGATGTCATTAATCTTTAGCATAGTTCCCATTTTCCATCAAGCCTCCCCGCCTAAGTATGCCCTGATAACCTCAGGATTGCGCTGAATTTCCTGTGGTGTGCCGGTAGCAATAATCATGCCGTACTCCAGCACATAAATCCGCTCGCAGATGCCCATAACCAGGCTCATATCATGCTCAATCAAAAGCACAGTCAGGCCAAATTCCTTCCGTATCCAGCTGATCATCTCCATCAGCTCCTTGGTCTCCTGGGGATTCATGCCGGCCGCCGGCTCATCCAGCAGCAGCAGCTTAGGCTTGGCCGCCAAAGCACGGGCAATCTCCAGGCGGCGCTGGGCACCATAAGGCAGGTTCTTGGCCTGCTCATCCGCCTTGCCGTCCAGCTTGAAGATTTTCAAAAGCTTCAGGCTTTCCTCCTCAATCTGCTTTTCCTCCCCAAAATACCTGCCCACGCGGAAAACAGACTCCGCCAGGCCGTACTTTACATGGGAATGGAAGGCAATCTTTACGTTATCCAGCACGCTCAGCTCGGAAAACAGCCGGATATTCTGGAAGGTACGGGCCACCCCCCGCTGAGTAATCTCATAAGGCTTCCTGCCCACAATGCTCTTGCCGTCAAACTCAATACTGCCGGTGGTAGGCTGGTACACGCCGGTAATCAGGTTGAATGCCGTAGTCTTTCCGGCGCCATTAGGGCCAATCAGCCCCACTAGCTCACCCTTGTTAATATAAAAATCAAAATCAGAAACAGCCTTCAAGCCGCCAAACACGATGGAGACATTTTCAGCCTTCAGCAAAGCCTCGCTCATGATTCACGCCCCCTTTTGAAAATCCGGCGGAAGATACCCATGCTGGTTACCTCCATGTAGCCAAACAGCCCCTGAGGACGATAGAACATCAGCAAAATCAGCGCCAGGGCATAAATAATCATGCGGAACTCAGGCCATGCCGCCAAAGCCGCCGAAATAAAGGTCACCACGAAGGCACCGGCAATAGAGCCTGTAATGGAGCCCAGTCCCCCCATAACCACCATAATCAGGTAGTTGAAGGACGCCAGGAAGGTAAAGGAACCCGGATTGATAATATAGAAATTGTGGGCAAAGAGTCCCCCTGCCACACCGGCAAAGGCAGCACCGATAGTGAACGCCATTACCTTGTACTTGGTGGTGTTGATGCCCATAGCCTCCGCCGCAATCTCATTCTCACGGATGGCAATGCAGGCACGGCCATGGGAGGAATTGACAAAATTCTTGATGAAGAACAGAGTAAAGAGCATCACCATGAACACCCAGGCAAAATTGGTGTGGTGGATGATGCCCTTGAAGCCTGCGGCGCCCCCTACATAATCCATGTTCATAATCACGATGCGGATAATCTCACCCAGGCCCAGGGTGGCAATGGCCAGATAGTCGCCCCGAAGCCGCAGGGTAGGCAGGCCAATGAGAAAGCCCAGGATACCTGCCAGCACGGCACCGGCCAGCAGAGCTGCAATAAACGGCAGGTGGAAGTAAGAGGTCATCACCACGCCGGTATAAGCACCTACCGCCATAAAGCCCGCATGGCCCAAAGAAAACTGACCCGTATAGCCGTTAATCAAGTTCAGGCTGGCAGCCATAATCACGTTGATGCCAATAATAATCAAATTCAGTTCCCAGAAGGAGCTGAGGACGCGGGTACTGATCAGGGCCTGCAAAATCGCAAACAGCACCAGTGACAGGCCCAGCATAATCAAATCATTTTTACGCATTAAGTTCATATCCTGTCACCTACACTTTCTCACGGGTATTCTTGCCGAACAGGCCGGAGGGCTTGAACAGCAGCACCAGAATCAGAATCGCAAAGGCTGCCGCATCCCGGAAGGTAGAGGAAATAAAGCCGGACACCAGCGCCTCAATCACACCCAGGATGATGCCGCCTGCCACCGCACCCGGCAGGATGCCGATACCGCCCAGCACCGCCGCCACAAAGGCCTTCAGGCCCGGCATGATGCCCATCAGCGGGTCAATGGAGTTGTAATACACCCCTACCAGCACACCGGCGGCAGCCGCCAGGGCGGAGCCGATGCAGAAGGTAAAGGAAATTACCCTGTCCGCGTTGATGCCCATGAGCTGTGCCGTCTCCACATCAAAAGAAGCGGCCCGCATGGCCTTCCCCAGCTTGGTCTTCTGGACAATGTAGGTCAGCACCAGCATCAGCACCAGGGTAATGCCCATAATCAGCATCTGCTGGCCGTTAATGATAAAAGGCCCTACATTAAAGGCAATGCTGGGCATAACCTCCGGGAAAGTCCTCGGTGTAGGGGTAACAAAATACATGGTGGCGTACTCCAAAAAGAAGGACACGCCGATGGCGGTAATCAGCACCGAGATACGGGGTGCATGACGCAGGGGCTTGTAAGCCAGCCGCTCCACCAGCATGCCCAGCAGGGCCGTCACCACCATAGAAATCAGCAGCGCCGGCACAATGGACAGCCCGGTAACAGTCACGGCAAAAAAGCCGATATAGGCACCAACCATATAAATATCGCCGTGGGCGAAATTTATCAGCTTGATAATGCCATAAATCATAGTATAGCCCAACGCAATCAGTGCATAAATGCTGCCCAGGGAGACACCATTGATCAGCTGTTGGACAAACTGATGAGAAAATTCCATAAAAATTCCTCCGAAAAGCAATTAATCAACTAAAATCAACTAACCAAATCAATTAAACCAGCAAAGTCAATTAAAGAAATCTTAAAAATATAAAGTAAATAATATCCCAAAAACTGAGAAAAGAGGTCACAGGAAGTGCTTGCACCGCACTCAACGTGACCTCTCAACTGTCTTGAATCAATCAGCCGCAAAGCCGATTTGCTGCAAATTATTTGCTATAAATTATTTGCTTGGAGCAATCCTGCCCTTGAACACATACTTGCCATCAACGTTCTGGATGATGATAGCATCCTTAATCGGGTTATGGGTTGCAGGATCCATAGTAATCTTGGCGGTAGCAACCTGCAGGTCCTTGGTCTCCTCAAGAGCCTTGCGGATGGCCTCAGGATCATCGCTGCCAGCACGCTTCAGGGCATCTACCAGCAGCTTGCCGGCATCATAGCCCAGAGCCGCGAATACGTTAGGTGCATGGCCGTACTCCTTGTTGAAGGCATCAATAAAGCTCTTGGCACCCGGGTCCTCTGCAAAGTAATGAGTGGAGAAGTAAGTATTGTTCAGGGCGGCAGCACCGGCGATGTCGGCAACCTTAGGGTCATCCCAGCCGTCAGTACCCAGCATGGTGGCGGTGATGCCAATCTCCCGGGCCTGCTTTACAATCTTGCCCACTTCCTCATAATAAGCAGGAACGAAAATTACATCTGCATTGGCGCCCTTAATCTTGGTGAGGGCGGCCTTGAAGTCCTGATCCTTGGCCAGGAATGCCTCCTCCATGACTACCTTGCCACCGGCAGCCTCAAAGGTCTCCTTGAACACCTTGCCCAGGCTCTTGGAGTAGTCGGAGCTGGAATCGATGTACAGAACTGCGGTCTTTGCCTTCAGCTCATCAGTAGCAAACTGAGCCATTACAGTCCCCTGCTGCGGGTCGATGAAGCAGCTGCGGAAAATGAAAGGCTTCACCTGGCCGTTCTCAACGGTTACATCAGGGTTTGTTGCTGCAAAGCCGATAACAGGCACCTTGTTGTCAGTAGCTACCTGGGACTCTGCAATAACGTTGGCAGTTACGGCAGGGCCTACGATAACCTTTACCTGGTCATCAGAAATCAGCTTGGTAGCCGCATTTACGGCCTCGGCAGCCTCGGACTTGGTATCAGCCTCCACCAGGGTAATCTGCTTGCCGTTGATGCCACCGGCCTCATTGGCCTCCTTGATAGCCAGCTTCAGGCCCTCAAGACCTGCTTTACCGTAGTTAGCCTGGTTGCCGGTCATCTCGATATTAGCCCCCACCTTGATGGTATCACCGGAACCTGCATCGCTGCCACAGCCGGCAAACACGCTGCCCAGCAGGGCAACCCCTAAAAACGCACTTGCCAGACGAAGCTTTTTGCTAAAAAACATATTCATTCCTCCTATTATTAGTCATTTTCAGTGGAAAAGTATACTTTTTCATGTTTTTATCCATTTCAGATACTTTTCAGCCACTGTACGCTAATGAAACTATTATAGTTTACATGTTTACAACTGTCAATAGATTATTGTTTGTATTCAATGTACACCTATGTGCTGATGTGTGTTTATACGAATCACATACCATCAGTTTTCCAGCTTCATATCAATGAGAGTTTCCAGTAATGAAGCTGCTTCAAAAAACAACCCCGGTGCCAATATAGCCCCACGATTCCTTTGCAGCAACTCATTTAAATCCTGCACGGCCTGCATCACCTGGGCAAAATATCTGTCCCGGGCTCCCCGTTCCTGCTGCAGCCAGCTTTCAAACAGGCCTGCCACTTCATTTACTTTTTGGCGCACCATCTGTCTCTGCTGCTCACGAGGCGGCACATTCAGGCTGCCATCCTCCTCTGCCTGAATGTACATTCCCTTGGCAAAGCCGGTAACAGCAGCACAGCCGCCGTACAGGTCATCAATCTTTACATCCCTCATATATGCGGCCACTGCCTCAGCATGTATTCTGTGGCATATTACAACACACGGGCTGTCCATGCAGACGGCAAAAAATACATTTTCCAATATTGCACTTACATCATCTTCCCTGATATCCGCGCCAATCCCCTGCCTGTCCAGCAGTTCCTGCAAATCCAATACCAGCATTTCCCCAATAAAAGGAGGCAAAGGCGATGCCAGCAATCCCCCTGCAATGGCATAACCTACTTCCCACTTTACATCATCAACCATCGCCTCTGGCACAGCAATAACTCTCTTGGATGGCCGCTCGGCTGGTCTTTCCATTCCGTTATCTGTTACTGATGGCAAATAACCAAACAATTCCGTCGCTACTTCACAAAATTCATCCCCTGCTTGTCCTCCCACATACAAAACATCCCGTACTGCTGGAACATACAAGAGTTTCTGCAACATCATAAGCAACAGTATAACCGTATTGAGTTCATAACAGCCTGAGAATATCTTTTTCAGCAACGGATCAATAGCTTGAAGCAATGGCCGCGGCTCAGTGATTGTCCCATACCCCGAACGATCAAATTCCTGAAAAAAACTACAAGTCGAGTGATTCATGCAATGATCCGAAGTATCCAGCAAGATTACTTTCCTTTGCTCATTAACATTAAGAAAAATCCTTCTCTCATCGCAATCAAGTTTCAAAATCATCGTACCATCTCCATATAACAGATACCTAAGCCTGCGTGCCAATTTTTCAAAATCAAAGTTTTGCTTTCCATGCTCAATAGCATGTGCACCACCTGCCACAAGCAGCTTCGGCGAAGACAGCAATCTGCCAAAGCAATCTGCCAGTGCCGCTATATCACCACAAGGATAAACCATGCCACAGCGGCCAGAATCAGTTGCATCCCCGGCTCCATCAATATCCGATGTTACAATATAATCGCCAGCATACAACGCCTCTGCGATAACATTCGGTGTACCGCCTTCCAACGCAGATGTCAAAGCAAAAATTTTTGCCCTGCGATACCAATCATATAACTCCTTTTTCTCAGTTATCATGCCTGGCATGATAACCCTTCCTTGCAAAAACGGATTAGCCGCCAGAAAATTCTTTACCCATACAATAAATTCAGATGTCTGATTGCCTATTAATGCCAGCTTCCAGGTAGGAAATTTATCCGCTACCAAAGCAAATGCCTCCAGCAGATCCTCACTGCGCTTTTGCCTTGTTCCCAGCCTGCCGACAGTGATAATCAAATCTTCCTTTTGCGCAAAATCCGGCTCTCTATATACCCCCTGAAAATCATAAAAGCCATTGGGAATATAATCTATACGATGCGGCCACTTTACCCCCAGCCATCTCTGTATTTTTCGACAGCTTGCCCCGACTACATCACATTGAGATAAGAAATGGCAAAATTCCTCCGTTATAGGAATTCTGTCAATCCAGTGGCTGTTGGCATCCGTTTCCAGATACACCTTTCCATCAGGGCGAAGCCGTTTGTAAATCTCCACCAAAGGATAGAAAAAAGCAAAAGTTCCATGCAATATCAGCAAATCTATTTCATCACTATGCTTTCTTATGTAGTCCACACAGGCTTCCTTTTTCGGATTCGGCAAGCACACCATCTCCACCCCTGGCACTTCTGCCAAGGATGTATAGGAAACATTTTCATCGCCTCCTACCATAACAGCTCTGTCACCATATAACTTATGAAATAAATACAGCAACATGCCACAATTCTTGGTTATTTGCGGATTTCCCCAACCTTCACCAGCTGCAAAAGCAAAAACCCCTGCCATCATCACCAGCTCCATTCACATATAAAAATTCAATACAAAAGCAACTATTTTTACTGCAACAGTCCCAGCACACCATCCGGCAGCGAATTAGCCTGAGCCAGCATGGACTGAGATGCCTGCTGCAAAACATTGTATTTGGCATACTCCATCATGGTTCTTGCCATATCCGCATCCCGGATGACTGACTCTGCCGCTGTAGTATTTTCATTGCTTGTAACGAGATTTGCCTCCGTCTGCTTCAGCCTGACCTGATATGCTCCCATACGGGTATTCTCATCCAAGGCATATTCTATAGCTGAATCGATTGTGCTTAGAGCCGCCTCTGCCTTTCCCCGGCTACGCAGGCTGAGGCCTTCTATACCTAAAGCCCTGGTATGCATATCATTTATTGTAAGCGCAATATTCTGGCTTGCCTTCACACCTGTATGGATATTCAGCTTCGGCTGATTCGCATCACGCTGAATATCCACGCCAAAGGCCCCCGCATCATAAAACACCCACGGAAAAGTAGTTTCCCGCTTCAATAGCACCTGACCATCCTCATAAGCAATCCTGGTATTGTGCGTCCAATCCCAGGGATAACCAAAGTACCCCTCACCATCCTTATTCACAGTCACATCCCAGCCTTCAGGGCAGGAATTTTCTTTGTCATTAGCGGCAATCACACCATCATAAAAAGCCTTGCTGAGACTTTTCTCATCAGTTGCCCCCTTGATGCCTATCACATAGGAATATGACCAATTAACCTGATTGGCTGAATGTTCCCCCGCCGCAGTCTCACCAGTATCATCCAATACCACAACCGACTCAGAAGGACGCATGCTGGCATCAAAGACAATATTTATGTACGCCTTGCAAGCCCAGCAACCCATGCAAAACCCCTGCCTATCAAAGGATGCAGGATAAGACAAGCTTCCTGACGGAGCCCCGGCTCCGCTAAAATCAACTTTCAGTACAGTATCATCATACCCCACAGTATCCTGATACGCCTTATTGCCAACAATATTGTTAAACTTCATAACCTGATACGCTGGATCTGACGTTTCCTGACCATCCCCCCCAACAATGGAAAATGCCGAGGTCAGGTTGTTCAGGGTATTCGCTGCCATACTATAGCCAGGCTTAACAGACACCCCAAGAACTTTGCCTTCCCCATAATCTCCATTCAGCAAGATTCTGCCATTATATGTCGTGCTGCTGGCAATATCATTAATTTCCTCCAGACGGGCATCCACTTCCTTCTGGATAAATGCCCTATCTGCATCTGTATTATGGTCATTGGCTGCATTAATCGCCTTTTCCTTGATATATCGTAAGTTTTCAATAATCTCCTGAACCCCCCCCTCTGCTACAGCCACCATGTTGCGCCCTGTCTGCACATTCTCCACATCCTGTGCCAAACTTCTGAGCTGCACACGCATCTTTTCCGATATGCTATACCCCGACGCATCATCACCAGCAAAATTAATGCACACACCAGAAGCTGCCTTCTCTGCCATACACCCTAACTTATTGCTATTGCGGTTCAGTTCATTCAGGACAGACAGTGCCGCAATATTATTATTGATTTTCATCGCAAGCCCTCCCCTGCAGTGTTTACAAAATTACACTTTTACCGAAATTTTTCTACAATCTATCAGTTACATTCTAACAGAAAATCAGCCAAATTAAAAATATTTTATACTATTAAACGGTTATAAAAAAACTGCGGCCTTTTCTAAAGACCGCACAAAAATAATATCGAACTAAAAAATTACTGCAAAAGACCAAGAACTCCATTTGGTGTCTGATTAGCCTGAGCCAGCATGGACTGGGAAGCCTGCTGAAGAAGGTTATACTTGGCCTGCTCCATAGCCACCCTCGCTATATCCGCATCCTGAAGCACACTGCAAGACGAGGTGACATTTTCACTTTGCGTAGTTATATTATTATCTGCCATACGCATATGATTTATTTGGGCACCAATAAGAGTCTCCGCATCTGTCAAATATTCCAATCCTGTATCCAAAATGCCCTTTTCAGGCGGGTCACCTAAAAGCTTTTCCCGCATCTTACTGTCCAGGACATTATAATCTGTTATATGATAGGTACCCTCCTTATAACCAAATATATGGTCCATTGTAGTCTGAGGAATTTTTATTTGAATGTTGACACTGGCCTTATCAGCATGCTGAATATTAAGTTCGTTTACATACACATTGCGCGTATCTTTAACGACATTATCCATTACGCCTGTAGCAATTTTAGCACCTAACTCCTGATTATCATAGCCACTATTGTTTTTTACATGTTTTCTTCTCTGATCGTATATAGTGGTAGTGCCATTAACAGGGTCAGATGCCAACAATAGATTGTGCTTATATGTATTTGCCAAATAACTTCCTAAATCATTGTCTATCTTGCTTACTAAATCCTCAACTGTATCTATGCCCTGTATATCAATTGTCACAGTCTTTATATCCAAAACTTCCGTTCCACTTTCAGGTCGATCATCCTCCTCATGATTAAGACCATCAATAAAACGCACATTAACCCACTGGGACGAATCAGTGGGACAATAGAACCGAAATCCTTTTTCATTGAGTGCAGCCGGTATATCCGTTATCCCCTGACTAGTTGCCCACTGCTTCCAATCTATCGCATACGAACGCAACTCACCTGATCTGACAATTATTTGCGCACTATTACCAACCACGCCGGAATTAGTATCTAGAAAGCTAATCCCTTTAGTGTTACCGCCTACATCTTGCAACAGCTTAGTATGCGCTGCACCAAACTTGCTTTGCAGCAAATTCGCAAAAGCCTCCGCCACACTCTGTCCACTATTTACAGCCGTTCTGACATTATTTAAATCGATAACATTGTTGGAAATTTTCCATAAACCATCCACAGCATCGGAAGAACCTGTATCAATAAACTCATATTCGTCTGACTGATATGGTGCCCCGGTATACCTCACCCGAATAGATTTTCCCAAATAACTATCAATAACATCATCCAGCGTACACCCGGACAAATCTATATCCCAATGAGCCGTGTTGCCATCGCTGCCACTGGCGTGATTTGTAATACCGCCAATTCCCGTTGTTGCGGTATAGTTAATCACCTGCGAAGGAACTTCATCAATTCCATTCTTAATGGTTATACTATTGCCATCAGCACATGCATTTTTTGCAACCGCAGTCAGCTTTCCTCCCGACATCGTGCAATCCAAACAGCCTATGCTAAATGAGCCAGTATAATCCTTGCCAATTGTATTGCAGCCTTTGGCAGCATCATATGATAATCCGGAACTTCCATCCACAAATGCCAAATAAGCAGGACTATACGAACGATAATCCAACCAGACACCACTAATTGTAATGCCGCTCCCAGATGCGACAGTATTGATGCCATTTATCTCCAGCTTGGCTTTTTTAGCTGGAACGTCAAGAACACTCACCGGAACTTGCAAATCCGGATCGTTCGGGTCTGGCCGATACACAGTCTTATAGACTGCATCCGCTCCGCCTGAAAAATTTCCTATTGACAAGCCCGTCTTATCAGCTTTTGCACGTCCCGGAATATTAGTAGTCCCACCTAATGCAGTCCAATCAACAGCTGTGTAATTATTTGATACTGCACCATCATCCTTCGTGGTAAATGTAACTGTCTTACCACTAGAAGCAGCCGTAAAATAACTGCTAAGAGAACCATTAATTTTTGCCGCAATTCTTGCCGCTACATCATCTACTGTATTACAAGCATTCAAATCAATAAGATAATCGCTACCGGAATATTTTTCTGTTGTATCCGTAGTCAACACAAAGTTATACGGCATATAGCTAGTAACCAAACGAAAAGACTTGTCATCCAAATCCGCCACATTGCTGTAAGCTGCCAATGAAATATCTGTTGTATTCTGAGTACCAGCCGTACCTCCCCACATTCTATCCGGAGCAGTACCGGCATTAGCTGACGTGCCAAGCAACTCAGAGGTAGGATCTGTATAGATATAGGTGTTATAGCCATCGTATGGTGTGCTGTAATATACACTTGAATCCTTATAATCTCCATCATCAACCGAACCAAAGATAGCAAATGGCCCTGGCTCACCATCCAAATCACCATAAGTAGCATCATGCAGCAAACCTGGTATATCACTATCTTCTGCCAAAACAGCAGTATCGTTAACAATCCAGCTAATAATTTTCTCTTCCACTTTATTGCCTACCAGCAATTTCTTACCATCAAAATCCGTATCATAAGCTATTGATGACATTTGCTCATAACATTGATCTATCTCTTTCTGGATAATTGCCCTATCAGCCTCTGTATTGGAATCATTATGAGCATTGATAACACGTTCCTTAACTGTTTTAAGCAAATTCATCTGGCTTTGAATTGCACCCTCTGCAATCTTCAGCAAAGATTCACCTTTTTTTACATTTTCATCGTTCTGATTTAGCGCACGAATCCTCACTTTCATTCTTTCCGAAATGCTGTAGCCGGAAGCATCATCCCCGGCAGAATTAATCTTCATACCAGAAGTCGCTTGCCTGATAGTCTTCTCCAACTTGCTGGTATTGCGATTTGTCTCGTTCAAAGCAGACATAGCCGCCATATTATTAAAAATCACCATTGCAATCACTCCATGCCCTTACGGTTGTCATCGTATATTTCTTGTATCGGAAATTTTTATCATGAAATTAAATCACGGATATGGTTTTATAGCTTCGAGCGCGGTTCTTTATCAATGCTTTCGTCAATACGCCCTGCAAAATATCGCCCTGTCTTTGCCAGCAGCCTCAAAACATCATCCTGCAAATATTCTGGAAAAGCCTTCAAGGCAGGCCCCGTTTCAAAATTCAGCACCCCGGCATACTTGATATTGCGCAGGCCACGGATGAACCCCTCCCAATCCGTCGAGCTGGAATTTGTTCTATCACGAGTAAAAGCATAAGGCAGCTGATGCAAATCCGCCATGCCATCATTATCGTGAATGTGAAGCACCTTTAGCCGGTAATCAAGGGCAGTAATGAACTTTTCAAAATCAAGCCCTACCAGATTGGCATGCCCTGTATCAAAGCAAAAGCCCAAAATCTCCGCCCCATATTCATCGTTCAGCCTGTCAATGCGCTCCACACAGCGATGCGCATTACAGCACGGTCCCTCAACAATATGTCCAGCCATGCCTCCATAGAGATTTTCAATACAGATTGTAATCCCCATTTCCTTTGCCATGCCTGCAAGATTCCTGATAAAGCCCTCTGTCAGCTCCCATTCCGCTTCTTCAGAGCCCAGATACTTGGCAAGCTTGAAGCCATGCATCACAATAAATTTGCTCTCAAAAAAACTGCAAAGCTCCATGCTGCGGGGAGCAACTATATTCCGCAAATAAT
The DNA here is from genome assembly GCA_022786545.1 of Selenomonadaceae bacterium. Taxonomy (GTDB): domain Bacteria; phylum Bacillota; class Negativicutes; order Selenomonadales; family Selenomonadaceae; genus Anaerovibrio. Next base: position 9,082 of record JALFXV010000087.1, on the reverse strand, counting down.
CATTCAGCTCATCACTGCCCAGCGGCACATAGTTCGGGTAGGGCATGTGCATTTGAAATACATTTATCCCGGCCGCCTTGGCAGCATTTTTGTGCGGAGTAAAATACTCCTCCAGCTCTGTCCTTGACCGGCTAAAAAAATTATTTCTCTTGTTTTGATACAAAGTAGAATTTTTCAAATATGTATGCAAACTAAAGTCAACATGCCTAAAACCACAATCTGCCAGCCTGCGAAAGCCCATATCCGGCTCCTCATCACTCACAGAGTTCCAAGTCTGAATACCAATCTCCAGCATATTTATCCCCTTTCCAGCCTGTCATAATGAAAGGTCGGCATATACTCATCATTAAAAAAGGCTATATTCTTGACCCCCAGCTCCCTCAGCTGTGCCTCAATTTCCCGATAATACACATTGCAGATAAACACGCAAACATCATCAGGCAAATCACGCAAAACCTGCGGATTTTTTATCTCCAAGCCGCAGAACATATCCCCCCAGCGGGCAGAATTGTTATCACAGGTAAACAGTGGCGGATATTTATCACCATAATTCTTCATATAGTTTCGACACATATTGCCTGCACCAAAAAGCACAATCTTGTCATGCCGCTTCATCTCCAGCTCCAGGGAAACCTGCCATGCCAGATAATCCGCTACCGCCTTCGCCAGCTGCAGTACGTGAGGCCGCAGGAGCGGCGAATACCCATAAATCGTATCATTTGCCTCAAAAATAAGGCTGCCATCGAAATCCACATCACGCATGCCACGAATCAAGCCCAGCCAATCAGTAGCATACTCCCCCCTGCGGAACGTACTAAAAGGCAGCAGCGAAGCATAATGCCTGCCATCATTATCACATACTGTCACAGCCTTGAGACGATGCCCCACCTCACGGATAAACATCTGTATATCCTGTCCGCACAGGTTGGCATTGCCTGTGTGGAGATTCACCCCAAAAACCTCTGCCCCTACAGCTTCATTCAGCACGTCAACCCACCAGGCCATCTCACTGCCATCAGCCAGGCTGCCGCGGACAATATGACCGCCCACGCTATCCAGCTGATTGGTAAACAGCAAAGTTATTCCCAAATCAGCAGCCATCCTGCCCAGACAAACATAATAATCCTTATTAAACGCATAGATTTCCTCATTATCCATTTCCGGGGGATTCATATAATATACAAAAGAAGTACCAATGCCTTTTTCTGAGGCAAACTGCAAGACCACTGTCTGAACATGCTTCAGCACATCACAAACACGCTCCCAGCCCCACTGCTTAATCCACTTGACCTGACGCAGATTACCCCCTAACGATGGCATATCAAAAACCTCTGCTGTCAGACCATATTTCTGCATAGCCGAAAGGCATGGCTCCGCGAAAGCTGCCAAAGCTCCATAATCAGCATCCACATCAATCTTCATCTGGCAAGGCAAAATCTCCCTTTTGCGAGGTATGCCTTCTGTATCTACATCCCAATAGAAATACGCTCCCAGCGGCAAAACTACCCCGGATATCTTCGCCTGTGCCAAATCTGCAAAAATCTGCCTGGGACGAAATATATCCGCCAAGCCACGAAAATATATCTTCACTTTGCGCCATCTCCTCTCCCGGCTTTATCCGCTTCCTTCAGCTGCAGCTTCAGCTTCGTGGAGCTCACCGACTCAGTATAGGGAAAAAATACCAAATCAGCCCCATTTTTGCGCAGATACTCCCTAGCTGCCAGCCAATAAGGGTCATCCTCATAATCACTACCGGAAAACTGCGCATCAAAATGATACTGCTGATGGGCATACTCTGTCGATGAATTATCATACGGTATCTCCACCGCTTCATCCACATATCTGCATCCTTGAACAATAGCCAATCTATCAGCAAAAGAAATCATAGGCTTGGTACGCTTATTATTGAACACCTGCTCATCCGTACAAACTCCGACAATCAAATAATCACACTGTTCCTTCGCCCGTTGCAACAAATTGAGATGCCCACGATGAAACATGTCAAATACGCCTGCTACATAACCAATACCATACTTCTTGGAACTTGCCACTGTCCGGCTCGCATTATGGTCCATTTTATCTTTACGCACACTAGGGAAATGATATATTATCCCCGGATTATAAACAGAAATATAAAATACCCCCATATCCTGCAATTGCCGCAATACCGGCTCATAATCCTTTATGCAGATAATAACCTTGCAACGAGTTTCCCTCCCCTGCACATAGGAAGGAGAAAATATTTCCATGCCTTCACAGGTTTTTCCCCACCTAGCTGGGTTATTATCCAAAAATCCCCGTATTGGCAACTTGCTCCCATAATTATCCACAAAACGCTTGGCAAATACACCTGAACCGAACAAAAACAATTCTCTGCCATCTATATCATCAAAAATATGCGAATAATATTTATCATAAGAACTCTGGGAATAATTCATTCGCTGGCGATTTTCATGAACTATCTGCCAATCTGCCCTGACCTTTTTATGATACACAGCCAGCTCTTTTTCATTACGTAACTTTGTCAAAAATGCCCAGGCAAAATTACGCCATTCCTTTTCAAGCTCTACCAAGCCAAATCGTGCCAACATTTTTGCCTTAGGAAAAATTGCTTCTTTAGCCGGTTCATCATAAATACAATCAATGGTACGCAGTAAAATCACCTTTGCCGGCAGATTTTCCATATAACACTCCTGGTCGTAAAAAGTAAATCTGCCATCTTTATAAAAACAATTCAAGGCAATCAAATCAATATACCCATGCCGCAAAATCGGACCAATAGACTGCTGTTCCTCAATCGTACCATGTGCCAGATTATACCACTTATCACCAGCGGTGTCCTGCATATTTAGCTTCTCCCAGCCCGGCACAAACTGATACCAATTTATCTCCGAATATGGCACATGCTCCGATGATTGCAAAATAAGCTCCCAAAACTGCTGCAGCTCAACCATTAGTTTTTCCAAATCCTGAGTAAATATTTTGCGAAAATGAGACAAGGCTGTTTCCTGTTCAACAAGCGGCATCTCGGCAGCATCTCCTTGCAGCTTCATCTCCACCATAGGAATACCTCGCTGCTGCAAATATACGTTATTTTTATAAAGCTGCTCTATTGTACATTTGCCTTCTGAATACAGTGCCTTTTTCACAACTTTGCCATCACTACGCAAAATAGTAGCCAAAGCATTATCATGCCCCCTATCTGGAGAAACCGTTATCTGCTTGTACTCATGGGCAATCTTTTTCCTGCTACACTCAATAAAAAAGCCATTTGCCATACTATGTAGCAAGCCATTTTCCGCCAACGTATCATAAAGCCATTCCTCATGCAAAAAAACAGTATCCGGAGACCTGTACTGCGGAAAAATCCTTATATTCAAATTTTCCTTAGGCAAATAATTATCCGCTATAATAAGCTGCGGTCTTTCCAATGCCGGATAGACAGAATAAAAGGAACTGTACAAGCCCGCATTACTTATGATTTCTCTCAGCTCAGCTTTTGCATACGCCCTGCCGCCTAACTGTTCCAAGAATTGCTGTGAATAATATCTGTAATTATCTATACCATCCAAGACTTTCTGAGTATAGGCATCCTTTTCACCACAAAAATACTTAATAGCCAGCCTGTTCTCTGCAAAAAGCAACAGCCTGCCATCTTCTGACAAATGCACCAAAAGCTCCTGAAGAAATCCTTCAGGAGCCAAGCTTCTATCCAAAATGCCAATTCCAATAATATAGTCGTAAATACCAGAAAGATACTGTACATCTTTCACACGACACATACCCATGCCCTCTGGCAATGATATGAATTTATTTTTTTCAACATCATCCGCACATATCAGCAACCGTGAACTTCCCGCCGGGAAGTCATACCAGCGAAATAAACCCTGGGGGAGTTCGCTTATCAGCTTATCAGCCTTATGTAATAACTTATTACTCATCACATTTCTGTTCCTCTACTAGCTCAGAATCATCCAGCAATACCATTGGTAATGTCTTAATTTTATAATTATGCGCCATAAGCCATACCGTAAGCATTCTCTCGGCAAAGAATCCAATCACTCGTTTACTATAATCATCATAATTGCTTACATCTATCCTCTTTGCTGCATCTACTATAAACGAAAAAAGCCACTCACAATATTCATCAAAAATCTCCTTGCGAGTCGCAAACATATTGCATGGATAAAATATGCATCCTTCCATAACCTGCCTAAAATAGACCAAATAATCAGGCTGTTTCTCTCGAATTACATCAAGCATTATGTTCCAGCCTTCCTCAAATGCTACATCATCTATGGTTTCATACAACTGATCGCATATGCCATTATATTCTTCTCTGACAAAGGGTTCATTAACTATCAGATCATACTCTGACAAATATTTTTGTATATCATCTGCATGCACAATGTTATTTATAATATTATCTGAATTTCCCTCTTTTTTCCAAAACCTCCTATAATGATTTATAGCAATAATATCTACCTTGGAATGTTTCCACATCCAATATATTGCAGTACACTCATTAATTAACAAATTAAAATCTGCTATATTATCATTTTCCAACATTTCATACTCACAATGATATCTAATACCTAAATATGCAGAATTCTCACCTGTAAAAAACAATTTATATCCATAGGGATTATTAATAAACAATTTGGCATTACAAAACTCCTTATGTGCAATTACATAAAGACCTATAGTATTAGACCTATGCTCAACTTTTCTTGGATAATTACACCACTTAAGTTTTGGCAATGCATAACAAACCGCTTTATTAAAAACTTGATATAATCGCAATATATTCCATCTTGGCACTCCAAGTAAAACCAACTGAGTTTCAATCTCTTTGTAATACTTATTTGATGACACAACTACACCATCAAAATCTTTGTGTATCAACTCCTGCGGAGATATGACATTTATACCATGTAAAACCTGGTGCCACTTATCCACATCATTTTCAACAAATCCTACAATATTGACATAAGAATTTTCACAAATTTTACTATAATTATTTTCAAGTGACCTTCCAGCCCCAAAAATATAAACATTTTTTCTGTAATTGTTAGTATTACGAATCTCCCTAGGTAGCTTTTTTATCCTTACACGGTTTCTAACTTTATAAATAGGTTCACAATTGTCCAAATAAAAATAATCTTTTAACAATTTTTCAAAATAATTTAATCTATATCCTGCATATTGACTATTAATCACAAAACTTGTCTTATAACCTGAATCTTCAGCCACATATGCCAAACATCGCTCTACCGCATGATTAATCGTTCCATCCCTAGACATTGGTTCTATTGGAAAATCTTCATATCGCCACTTATACATCAACAATTTTTTTATCGCATCGCAGCGTGCCCAAAAAACAGTTCCGATAGATATTGGCGATATCTCCACATCAATATTTGCTTTAACATTTATCCTATGACATAACTCAACAGTATTAGTAAAATTCTCCCCCCACAAATCACTTATACCATATGACAGAACATTTCCTACAAATATAGGAGGAACCAATAATCCTATATCTTTCCTTTTAGCAAGCATATATATGATATTTGATATGTATTCTTCTGAACCTATTGTATTTTTCCACATTAAATCAGACCAATTAAACACATCTCTATCATAAATTCTATCAATACTTTTTTTATCATGTAAAAAAGCTACATAATCATATCTTAGCAATATTTCTCTGCTTGCCACAAGTAATGCACTGATGTCTCGTCCTCTATTATCTTTTTTTATAAAATCAACTTTTCGCTTGCCTCCCAAAAAATATAAAATTCTTTCTTTAACAAAATCATTAGAATAAGTAATGTAAACGTCCACAAAACTAGGTATATGTTCTATATAATTACAATAATAACTTAATGTATCGATATAAAACAAATGAATAATTATTACAACCTTACTTTTGGGGACATCACCTTGTTCAATAAAAGTATCTACAGGCAACACACAATATTCATTGCACTTTTCACTCTTTACCATAACACTCTCCATAGTTTTTTATAGATAAAATCTCTATAGCTCCCTGCATTCTTCCAAGGCTTCCTTTGTTGCCTGTAAATACGCATATCCATGAAAAACATCTGGTTCTAAATGTGAACCTTCTGCCCACTCATTCCATGAGGCAACAAAAACATAGTTTTTTTCGCTGGTATGAATTGATCGACTTTCAATAATAATATTCTTAAGCCAATCTTTATATAATTCTGCTGTCATATTATGTAATATAAATGATGTGAACTGCAATCTCCTAGCAGTATTATCAAAACCAACCAATGCTGATCTATAATATTCTTTACTAGCAACCTCATTTAAATATCTCTTTGACTTAATCATCTCCTGAGCATCCCGTATGCTTCCTCTAAATCTAGGATCTATATATCCCTCAATATGCAATTCTTTAGTATTTTGGCATAACTTTGCGGGAGCATACTGCACAAGTGCATCTGCCCCTAAACAAGTTACATCATAATCAAAATTATCGCAATCACATACCATTACATAAATATCAGGAAATCCATTCCTTTTTGAAAATTCCCGCATCCTAGCAAGCATATCAATGAAATTTTCTTTACCTATGGCTGATATCCTGTAAAACATAATTACTGGTTTCCCATCTATTTTTATATATCTTTCATCACAAAAAAATGGCAATATATCATTCATAAATTTTTCCACATCATTATGTGTATAATTTTGCTTACACATTAAATCATATTTACCACCATCCCAATTAACTGTCCAATTTTCCATTGCCCAATTAATGCAGTAATGAATATTTATGTCCTTGTTTTCCAGCAACATCTTAAGAGGCTGCTCCATTATACGATATCCTGAAAACCAGTAATAATGAAAACAAAAGCCATATATTCCGTATTTACGGGCTAATTCAGCTTGCCTGTATAATGTAGCAATATTTTCTAAACGATAAAAGCCAAGATCGTAGGGGATATGTGGCTGTTCATGTCCATAAAATAATGGTATAGCTTGGGCAGTATTAGTCCATTCTGTAAACCCTGTTCCATGAAATCTATTATTTAATTCAAAAGTATAATATTGTGGCAAATACCAAGCAATAATTCTAGGATCGCCATCTTGGTACAAATAATCATCCTTTGTTATTCCAACAAAATCAGTCTTTTTCTTGGAATATCGACTTTGTAAATAGCGTAAATACGTCTCATATTCCTCTGCTGAAAACTTCTTTTCGGCAGTTTTACTACAAATAAAAATATATATAGGTTTTGTAGTAAAAGAAGCAAAATATCTATCCAGTCGTTCTTGAATGGCTACTTTATTTACAATGGATGCTATAATTATAGCATCATAGCGAACATGTACATCCACTAATTTGCAAATACGAAAGCTTCCCAGTAATTCACCAAACTTTTCACCTTCATCATTATCCACAACGGCCACTATACGATTAGACAAACCAGCTTCTTCCAACCAAGTAAAAATCCGCTTTCCCCACGCACCGATACCATATATAATAACCTTATTATACTTTGATACATTTTTCAAAATATCGCTTTTTTCTTTTTCAAACATACTAACAATCCTTACATTTCATTATTTTTACATCCAATTACCAAACCATGCCGTAAATCCGCATTATGTTCTCCTTGCCTCAATGTTCCCCAATACATATACCCAGGTGAATATTTTACTAAAAATCCATTATCCAATAGTATTTTTGCTATATTTAAATCATCATTTTCCCTGTGATAACTACATGCAATAATTTTCAGATTATCATTTTTTAATGTTTGTGAAGCCCCCAACAATGCATCCATCTCCGCACCCTCTATATCCATTTTTATAATAGTTATAGTGTCTTTAAAACTATCAAGCGATATATGCATATCATCATCATATGAAGCTATATACTTATTTATAAATTCAACTTTATCTCCATATCCATCAAATGTAGCATGTAAAGCCTCTAGCCATTCGGAATCACCCTCTATTAATAACACTTTCTTCACTTTATCTATGTGATCTAATGCAAAAAATCCTTCTGCTGCACCAATATCAACCAATACATCGTTATCACAATAATCAAAATTTGCATTTCCATAAAAATGTGGTGACCTACTATCCTGTTCCATTAAAAGTGACGCTATATATCTCTGAGCCTGATATTTAGTATATCCGCGTTTCATATACATCTTTTTTCCGTTCCAATAAGAATACAAAAGTTTAGTTTGATTATCTTCATATATTGGAACTTCCCTTTCTTTTCCTGCATATTTTTCTTTTAATCCTCCAAAAAAATAATACAAATTGTTCTTCCGTAAATAATTGATTATGCTTTTGATATTCTCATCTGTAACGTCTTTATATCTTTCTATAATACATTGTTTTATACCTTCATACCATATCCAATAATCTACATAATATTCATTTGTAATGCCAAATCTATTACTTAAATCTAATTTGATATCATCTTCATACTTTTTAGATGATATGTATATTTTCGTTCCTTGGGATATTTTATGCGGTTCGGTGACAATAATTTTTTTACCACTTATTTCTATTACCATCCCTTGCTTATTTACATCATTATCCCAAACCTCTATTATGTCTAAACAAGCCATTTCCTTTTCATGAACCTTCAATAATTTTTTTAATGCTAGGCCATACCCAAAAATAATAATCTTTTCCATTTTTCTTCCCTCTTTATACAATACGTATTCTCTCGGAATCTTGAACAATAGGTAAAATCTAATGTTCAAGGTTCTTTTTATATTTATATCCCCTAAAAATTTTTCAAAAACACTTGACAAATTTCAAAAAAATTGCGGCACTTTGCGCCTTCTTAGAAGGGATGTTTCAAATCTAAACTTCAAGAAGGGGGATACATAACATGATACCAACCTACACGACAAATCATCGCTATTATAAGCAACGTTGCCGCATATTTTTACAAAAGTCTTATCCTAATTTAAAAATCATTCCAAATAGAATCCGCAAGGCCATCAATATGATTACTTATCCTGATTTATCATACATTGATGACATAATGCGAAATTATTACTCCAAATATGGCCCA
>JALFXV010000001.1 GCA_022786545.1 Selenomonadaceae bacterium | reverse complement strand
CCGGGAACTGGAAGCTGTCGGCAAGGACACCAAGACACCGGAGGAAAAAGCCTTTGGCCACCACCTGATGAACGTAAAATCCGAGCTGGAAGCCTCTATCACTCAGCTGATGGCAATATCTGATGGGGAAAAGAGAATCAGGTATGCAATGCTTCTCAGGAAGCTTCTGAAGGGCACCCTCTCCATGACAAGCTGGGCAGAGGGATGATATTTGGGGCAAAGAAAAAGACCGTCTGAACTGTGCCAGGCGGTCCGCAGAAAGATGTTTGTGATGTTTATAGTCTATCACATGCAAGGAGGTTTTTGCAATGAAGTTTTTGCAGCTTTCCCTGGAGAATTTCCGGGGGATAAAACAAATGGACATTGATTTCCAGGGTGCTGACTGCTGCATTTATGGCAGCAACGCTACCGGGAAAACCACGGTGGCAAATGCCATCTGCTGGCTGCTGACCGGCAGTGCCATCACCGGCGAGAAAGACTTCTCGCCTAAGACAGCAGGTGCCCACAACCTGCACCACAAGGCAGAGCTTTACATCGAGAAGGACGGTGGCGGCATAGTCCGCCTGTCCAAGGACTTCTACGAGAAGTGGACGAAGAAGAAGGGGGCAGCTACAGCGGAGCTGACAGGGCATACCACGGATTTCGCCATCGATGGTGTGCCCCAGAAGGAAAAGGATTACATCAAAGCCGTGGAGGCTCTCTGCGGTGGCAGCATGGATATGATAAAGATTATGTCAGTGCTGGGATACTTCTCAGAAACCCTCAAGGCGGACGACAGACGCCGTATCCTTCTGGAGGTGTGCGGTGATGTGCCTGATGGTGAAATCATGCAGGATGAACGCCTGAAGGCCCTGCCCAAGTTCCTGCTGATGCCGGGAACTACTGACCAGTATTATGGGATAGACGATTACAGGGCGATAGCCGTCAAGCAGAGGGCAAAGCTGAAGAAGGAGCTGGACACCCTGCCGGAAAGAATTGATGAGCAGAACAGTTCCATGCCTGAGCCTGTAGATGAGCAGGCACTCAGAAAGGAGCTGGCAGAGCTTCAGGGCCTGCGTGATGAGCTCATAGATAGCGACAGGTCGGCTGCCAAGAAAGCAGCCATCAAGGGCCTGAGGGCGGATATGGAGGCCAGGAAGCTGAAGCATATCCAGGAGCAGGGAAAGCTGAATGAGGCTGTCAATGGCGAAGTCAGCAGGATGATGGCGGAACGTGCCGCAAAGGAATGTGACCTCAGCAGCATTGAAAATAATATCCGTCATGGACGGCAAAAGGTGGAGGAAATGTCCAGGCGCCGTCAGGGGCTGCTGAAGGACTGGCAGGAAATTGTTTCCAAGAAGTGGGATGATAACCTGGCCATCTGCCCGTGCTGCGGCCAGGCACTGCCGGCAGATCAGGTGGAAGAAAAAAGAGCCAGCTTCCTTGCTAATCTGGATGAGTGCAAGGCGAGAATACGTGAGGAGGGCAAGAAATGCAGCGATGCCCTCATCCAGCAGTTAAAGGCTGAGCTTGAGCTCAGGCAGGGGGAGGCGGACAACCTGTCAAAGAAGATTGATGCCCTGCAGGACGAGATAAACAAGGCCAGGGGCAGGCTGCAGGTGGTGGTTCCTTTTGAGGAGACTGATGCCTGCAAGGAAATTGCAGCCAGGATTGAGCAGCTGACTGCGGAAGCTGAGGATGCCGGAATTGTTCGCCAGCAGGTGGCTGACACCGACAGGCGCATGGATGAGATAAACAGCCAGCTTGCCAGCATAAAGATGGCTGAGAAGATAAAGGAGCGCATCGCGGAGCTGGAAGCCATCCAGCAGGCAAAGGCCACTCAGCTGGAAAACGTGGAGCACGGCCTGTTCCTCTGCGATGAGTTCATCCGCATCAAGGTGGCGATGGTCACCGACAGGATAAACAGCCGGTTCAAGTCCATCAGCTTCCAGCTGTTCAAGGAGCAGGTAAATGGCGGCATCAAGGAGTGCTGTGATGCCCTTATCCCGTCCCCTGACGGCACCATGGTTGAGTACAAGGCGGCAAACACCGCTGCCAAGATAAACGCAGGCCTGGAGATTATCTCAGTATTGGGAGAGCACTACGGCATGAACCTGCCGGTGCTTGTGGACCAGGCGGAGAGCGTCGTCAGCCTGACAGGCATCAGCCAGCAGGTGATTTCCCTGAATGTATCAGCTGAGTATAAGAGGCTTTATGTAAAGCTTGCAGACAAGATGAAAAGGAGTGCATGAAAATGGCAAACGAGGTAATGAATGTGGTTCCCCAGGAAATGGAGATAACCCGCCCGGGGTTTGAGAGCGAGAAGGGCTTTGCCCTCCTGCAGCGCATGGCGAAGATGTTCAGCATGTCCAGTATCGTCCCTGAAACGTTTCGGGGCGAGAACAATTTCGGAAACTGCGTGATTGCCGTGAACATGGCGCAGCGCATGGGGGCAGATCCTTTGATGGTGATGCAGAATATGTATATCGTCTACGGGAATCCGGCATGGAGCTCCAAGTTCATGATTGCGACATTCAATACCTGCGGCAGGTATGACGCCATCAAGTACAAGGAAATCGGCAAGCGGGGTGATGATTCACAGGGGATCATCGCCTGGACAAGGGAAAAGGCAACCGGGGATATTATTGAGGGACCTGCCGTTACCATCGGCATCGCCAAGGCCGAGGGCTGGTATACCAAGTCCGGCAGCAAGTGGAAGACCATGCCTGACCAGATGCTCCGCTACCGTGCTGCCAGCTGGCTCATCCGCACCACGGCCCCTGAAATCAGCATGGGGCTTATGAGCGTTGATGAGGCGGAGGATGCAGGCACCCAGCAGGGCACGGTGATTGACCTGGATGATGCCATGGTCAGGGCTGAGGCGGATACAATGGCACTGCCGGAGGCACAGCCTGTGGTGGAGGGGCTCAGGATGGAACTGCCAAAAGCCGAGGCAGCAGCTCCGGCAGAGCCTGTAAAAGCAAATGCAAAAGCATCCGGCAAAGCAGCTGCACCCGCTGCTGAGCTGGAAGAGCCGGGGTTCTGATTGGAAATCAAGGTAATTGGTTCAGGGAGCAGCGGCAACTGCTATCTCATAGATGATGGCAGGACCGCGCTCCTTCTGGACGCAGGCGTACCTTTCAGTGCAGTGCAGCAGGCCATGGATTTTGATACAGGGGCTATCAGGGGGTGCCTGATAACCCACCGGCACGGCGATCATGCCAAGGCTGGAAAGCAGCTGGCCAAGCGCGGCATAAAGGTATACGGAAATACAAATACGGCGGTGGACATCGGCAAGGGGGCCTGCGTGCTCCAGCCGGGGATTGCTTACGGTATTGATACATTCACTATTGTGCCCTTTGAGGTGGAGCATGATGTGCCCTGCTTCGGCTACAGGATAGACAGCCTGGTGACAGGGGAAAGGCTGGTATACATCACGGATGCAGCAGGCTTCCGGTTCTCTATCAAGGGAGCCACCCACCTGCTGGTGGAGTGCAATCACAGCCACAAGAAGCTACTGGAGAGAGTCCGAGCAGGCGAGATGAACGCCATGCTTGGCTACCGGGTGCTCAACACACACATGAGCATAGAGAAGTTTTCTGGCTACCTGGTAGATGGGCATATCGATGTGGAAAGGCTGTCCGAGGTGATGCTCATTCACCTGTCAGATGGCAACAGCGATGCTGAGGATTTCCGCCAGAGGGTGCAGGAGCTGGTTCCTGAGGCAAATGTGACAGTGTGGTAACGGAAGGGGGCCGGCAGTATGGAAGAAAACGGCGGCTTCCAAGGGCTGTGGATACCACGGGAAATATGGCTCCTGCCAATGGGGATTGTTCAGAAAAACCTGCTGGCGGAGCTGATAGCCCTCAGCAAAAACAAAAACGGCTGTTATGCCAGCAACCAATACCTGGCGGAATTTATGCAGCTGGGTGTTGACAGCATCAAGAAATATATCAAGAACCTGAAAGATACCGGGTACATCGATGTGCAGGGAGGGAATTACTCCAGGTGCATCACGATAAACTGGCAGCGTATAAATGGTGGAAAATCTTCCCCTATGTGCAGTGAACATGGTGGAAAATATTACACCATATCAGAGCAAGATGGTGGAAAATCTTCCCCGAATGGTGGAAAATTTTCCCCTATGTCGGAGCAACATGGTGGAAAAAATTACACCATGTTAGAGCAAGATGGTGGAAAATTTTCCCCAGATGGTGGAAAATCTTCCCCAGATAGGGGAAAAAATTACCCCATGATGGTGGAAAATTTTCCCCCTAGAGAATATATAGAGAATATAAAAGAGAATATAGGGGAGAATATAGCAAGATCATCATGCTGCAATTCTCCTCCTGTCTCTCAGAATGTAAAACAGAATAACGGCGAACAGCTTGACGGTAGTGTTAGCAGTATACTTGGTGAGCCTGAAGACATACGGGAGCCTAAAAGTGAAGTGCCCGAGGAGGCCAGGGAGGGAGCTCTGCGGTATGCGCAAGTAAGATGGCAAAGCATACAAGGACTGGACATTACGACGTTTCAGGCTCAGTTTGTCGCTGAGTACATGCTGAGATTCGGGAAGAAGTGGATTGACAAGGCCTTTGACGAACTGCTCCTCCGGGGCGATGAAATCAAGGGCAACAAGTTCAGCTACTTCCGGCGGATGCTGGAACGCTGGGAGGAGTCCGGCAGTGATGAGCCCTGGAAGCGAAAGCAGGCAGGGGGCTATCAGCAGGGAGCCAGACCGTCTCAGGGGCTGAAAAACGACACTGATGGCGGTTTTGACGGCATACTTGGCTCCGCATCTGGCAGCTCCAAGATGGACATCTGCCGGAGAGCCTATGAAATGGCTGGCATGATGGGAGGCGATGCAGATTGACAGGAGCAAGGATGATGACCGGGACAATACAGCAGGGGAAGCAGGGAAAGCAGGGGCAGCCAAAGGTGAACGGCAGGCAGGGGCCTGAGACCAAGGAACAGGCCGTAATCAGGGTACTCACGCCGTATTTTCTTGCATACTCCAGCTCCAAGGCAGATTTGGTGACTTTGCGCATCTACGGCAGGGCATTGGCTGGAATGAACCTGGAGCTTCTTGAGGCAGCTATGGCAAAGCTGCTGCGGACGCAGAAATTCTGGCCAAGCGTGGCGGAGATATGCGATGCTGCAAGGGAAATCAGCGATTTTGTGGCGGTGCAGTCAGGTCAGGGGGAAAGACGCCTGACATCGGCTGAGGCCTGGCAGGAGGTCATGGACAACGTGAAGGACAGGCACCTTTACAAGCCGTGGGTGTTTTCCTGTCCTGAGGTAGAGCGTACGGCAAGGCAATTCGGCATTGCGGAGCTGTGCAGTCTGGAAATCCGTGATGTGAATACTGCCCGGGCCCAGTTCATGCGCATGTATGACAGTGCGGTGCAGCAGGCGAAAAAGGAGCGGGAAAATCGGGAGGCTCTCGGTATGCTGGGGCAAAAGAAAATGGCTGCGCTTCTGGCAGCCATGAACATAAAGCAGATTGAGTGAGGTTTATGCAGTGCCTGTGAGGCACTGGCAGGATACCTGCAGAAAGGTGTGAGTGATTTGGCAAAGCTGGCCAAGAAGATAAAGATTAACCAGGTGCTGAACGTGGACAGGCAGAAGGTGAAAAACGGGGAACTGCCCAAGAAGGTCAAGCCCCTGACGGTGAAAATGGTGCGGGCTGCTGCCCACATCGATAAGCAGACTGACTATATCCCCAAAGAGGATTTGGACAGGATTATCGGCGTTGCCAGGGCACATGCCCTGTGGCTGCACATGGATGTGCTGAAGCATGTATTCAAGTTTACCAGCAAGCAGCTTATGATTTATTACAGCAAGCTGAAAGCTGTTTACGCTCATGCCATTGATGATACCAGCGGAGGCAATGTGGATGACATTATCAATACCACGGTGCATGGCAGCCGCAAGGATGATTCCGGCAATATGGATTACCCGGAGTATGAGGTGACGCCTTTTGACCCGAAAGGCGTGCTGTATGAGCACTACGTTGATAAGTACAGCAGCATGAAAAAGAGCCTGGCGGAATACAAGATGATGCAGCGGACTTTCATAGAGTTCGACAAGTGTGAGGTGGCTTCTATGCTGGTGCTCAAGGATTATTTCGGGTTTGCCCATATCCGCTTGCGCCGGTTCATTGACACTCTCAGGCAGTCCTTCAAAAACGCTACATGGAAGCTGTACGAGGGCAAAATCAAGTATTTTGAGAAGCTGTGCAAGACGGAGTTCAGCGAGTTCGCTGCCGTGAAGGGCGGCAAGGGTGTTTTCTGGTACTGATGTTAGGAGGGGATAACAATGGAACAGGAAAAGTTAAACGAAATTATAGCGAGTCATGGCCTATGGCTACAAGATAAAGGTGGGAAACGTGCTGACCTGCATGAAGCTGACCTAAAGGGAGCTATCCTGTGTCACGCTGACCTACGTTACGCTGACCTGTGTCACGCTGACCTACGTTACGCTAACCTTCGTCACGCTAACCTACGTTACGCTAACCTTCGTCACGCTGACTTAGAGGTAGCTGACTTAAATGGAGCTAACTTAGATAGAGCTAAATTAGAGGGAGCTATCCTGTGTCACGCTTACCTGCGTGGAGCTATTTTGCCGATGGGCGTGTATCAAATTGTGGGGGCAGGCAGTTGTAATCGATGTACCACCTATGACACCATTAATGATCAGGTGGTTTGTGGCTGCTGGCATGATGGTGCAGGAAACCACCTCGATTCGTTTACTCTTAGGGTTGAAAGTATATATGGTCCAAATGGAGAAAAGCCTAATTCCGTATATTATGCAGAATATATGGCCGCGATAAGTTTTTTCAAGGCTGTGAAGGAGTTGAAGAATGACTAATTTTTGGGATAAATCGCTGACAAGTAGCATTAAACTCTATTGCGGGGATTGCTTGCAAGTCATGAATGATATACCAGCAGAAAGTGTTGATTTGATTCTATGTGACCTACCTTACGGTCGAACAAAAAATAAATGGGATGTGCCTATTGACTTAACTTTACTCTGGGCGCATTACAAAAGAATAGTCAAGAAAAACGGATGCATTGCATTATTTGCACAATCGCCATTCGATAAAATACTTGCGTATTCCAATTTTCCTATATTTAGGTACGAATGGATTATAGAGAAAACCAAAGCAACAGGACATCTTAACGCTAGAAAATGTCCGATGAAAGCACATGAAAATGTGTTGATATTCTATAATAAACTGCCGACATACAATCCACAAATGACCACAGGACATAGCCCAGTACATGGTTATACTAAGCATACAGATGATGGTAGTTGTTATGGGAATACTAAAACAGGTATATCGGGCGGTGGAAGCACTGAACGCTATCCAAGGGACGTGCTGAAGTTTAGCTGGGACACCCAGAAATCTGCCTTACATCCCACTCAGAAGCCTGTCGCATTGCTGGAATATCTGATTAAAACGTATACCAACGAGGGAGATGTTGTTTTGGATAGTTGTATGGGAAGTGGCAGTACAGGGGTTGCATCAATTAACACGGGTAGGAAGTTTATAGGTATAGAGCAGGACAAACAATATTACCAGATAGCAGTTGATAGGATTTATACGACAAAGGAGTGTGGAAAATGAATAAGAGCGAAAAAATGCTGTTTTACAAGCACATACTCACATTAAAGACTGGTAAGGGTGTGTTCTGGTACTGAGGAGAATGTGGAATGAATAAATATGCTATGTATATCAGGAAAGTGCTATCTGCGAGGGATTTGGCGGAGCAGCTGGCCGAGGAGTGCAGTGAGCTGGCCAAGGCTTCACTCAAGATGATAAGGGCAGGCGGCATGAGTGCCAACGTCACGCCTACCAGCAGGATGGATGCCATGGCTAATTTTTACGAGGAGCAGGAGGACGTAGTTTCAGTGTTGTGGCTTCTGACGATGGATGAGCGGTATGCGTACATTGATGATTATCCAAAGTTTGAAAGATGGGCAAGACGGCTGGGGTATAAAGAAGGTGAAAAAGAATGAGCAGAGAGAATTGTGATGATTGTGCGTACAGGTGCAGCTGCCGTGGCATTAGGAAAGCGCAGACGGCTGCCCTGGGGTACTGCTTTGACTACGAGAAGGAAGATAGCTGGACAAACCATATTGATGCGATATGTGCCCCGGCTATTGCCACTGTACTGATAGGCATGGGACTGGCTGCGGTGCTGCACATCGGCCTGTGGATGCTGGAGGTGATATGATGAACAGCAAAAGAAAAGGCAAGGCGGGCGAGCTTGAGTGGTGCAAGCTCTGCAGGGTGCATGGCTTTGAGGCTGTACGCAGGACAGCCCAGTTCTGCGGCAATACGGGAGAAGCTGCTGACTGCGTGGGGCTCTATGGCATCCACCAGGAAGTGAAGCGGGTGGAGAAGCTGAACATTCATGAGGCTATGGCTCAGGCTGAGCATGATGCAGAGGCAGAGGGCAAGGGGAACATGCCCATAGTGGCCTATCGCAGGAACAATACCAAGTGGCTGGTCACTATGAGGGCAGAAGACTGGTTCAAGCTGTATTCTTTGTCGGGGATAGCTCTTGATTAACAAAAGCTGATTTTTTGAAAGGATGATGTTGATCGTGACCGAAGAAACGTTAAAGCGAATGCTGATAGATAACATCGGCATAAGGGAGTTTGCAGAAGAACTGGGAACGGAAATTGGCGATATAATCTGCGACAATATTTCCTGCCAGAGATGCATGTTTCAGGGCCATCTGGATTGCGAAAAGAAGCTGCGGAAATACTGCCGGAAGATGTTTGCTGGCAGTGGCAGGAGCAAGCATCCCAATACCAGGATGGCCATGTATGATATGACTGAGAAATCAATCACATGCCCGAAGTGTGGCTATGAATACTGCTGGGATGACACGCCGACGAATATTCATCGGGAAATCAAATTCTGCCTGCATTGCGGCATAGTTTTTGCCGGGTATATGAATAAGCCGGGAAGGGAAGTTTCGTAACAGGTCTGGCACCGCCTCCGTACAAAGCGAGGCGGTGCTATTCGGCGTTTTGCTATAGTTTTCAAGAGGGGACAGGTGATGGCTTTGGAGCTCAGGTCGTATAATGATTATGCAGATTTAACAAAGAAATATCTGAGGAATTATCATACTTTCAAGCTGACGGAGAAAATGCTGGAGGAGGATATTCGCAGCAAGGAGCAGATTTTGTCCGCTTCGCTGGATGTGGGGGCGGCGGTGGCAAGGTATGGCGATGCTCCGGCAGGCGGACATACTGAACTGAACGGCATCGAGGCGGCCTGTGAGCGACACCTCCAGATGAGGCAGGATATTCAGAATATGAAAAGTGACCTGTCGGAGCTTCGGCGCCTGACAGACAAGATAGATATTGCCTTCAACGTGGCCGATGATGTTGCCAGGAGCATGGTCAGGGATTATTATATGGACGGCTACAGCTGGGAGCAGATCAGCATGAGGCATCATTATTCGGCCCGCTGGTGCCGGGAAAAGGTAAAAAAGGCGGTGGAGGATATGTCCATGGTCATTTTCGGCATGAAGGCAAAGCCGTTGCAGCTGTCCTTCGTATTCGTGCAGTGATTGCAGTAATTGCGATTGGTTTTGCTGCGGTATGCAGCAGGAGAGGTGATTTTGCAGCGATGTGCAGCAGGGCTGTGGATAACTTTTTAGCCGTTTTACTTCCGCTTTACTTCCGTTTTTGTTCCGCTTTTTTGGTGGAAAATGTGGTATTATGGTATCGGGAAAAACCTCCTAAAATATATTACCCCTTTTTGATAGGGACTGCCGGTGCGGAACGGTGGTCCCTTTTTCAGTGCGCCCAGCATGGGCGCACTCTAATGGGTGAAAGTCCCTAGTCAGCCCTAATAGCGGGAATGACATAGCTGAACACCAAGGGTGTCCATCGTGAGGTGGAATCTGAAGGAAGGTGTAGGCAAATCTCCGGTCTG
>JALFXV010000007.1 GCA_022786545.1 Selenomonadaceae bacterium | reverse complement strand
TATGTGGAGGATGTGAACAGGCAGAGAATTTTATATACTTATGAATTTAAGCGCTTTTTTATGGAGCAGTATCTTGCCGGGAAGCGGCCTGTGGATATTTTCCGGCAGGCGGGCTTTGATGTGTCCATGCTGGGGGAGAAGAGGATTGAGCGGGCAACGGCACGCTGGCGGGCCATGTATGCCGCTAACGGCATGGAAGCCCTGAGAGGGCAGGTGAAGGAAAATGCCAAAAAGAAAGCTGCTGCCAGGACGAAGAAAAAGGCTGGGGCTGATGGCAGGGAGTATGGCTTGCAGGATGTGGCAGGCAAGCTGGAGGAACTTCTAGCGGATGTTGAGCTGTACGAAAATCGGGTAAGGCAGCTGGAGAAGGTAACCATGGAGCTGACGGACAGGATGAAGGTACTGGAGAAGCGTTCCAATGAACTGGTGATAGAGAAAGAGGTTTTGTGCAAGGCAAGAAAGATAGACAGGGAACGTAATGCTGATGGGCGCAACAATACGGAGCTGTATCAGCTTATCCGTGAGGCGGTGGAGACATGTCCTGAGTATGCCAATGTGACGAAGTTGTGCGAGGCTTTGAAAGTATCTGCCAGAGGCTATTATGCTTACTACAAAAACTGAGAAATCCGCTAGGGTGTATTGCCCCATAAAAGTTGTAAAGTGCTGTAAAATATTAAAACCGCGGCGTATTCGTGATGGAATAGCCGCGGTTTTGGTTTCTGAATATGGCAGGGAATTAGCGGAAGCAGGTAATCTGCATGACTTTTTCCATCATGTCATGCAGAAGCCGGGTCTGCTCAGTGTCCGCAGCCTTGTAGTATACTTCCTTGCCTTCACGGCGGCTTGTGATCAGGCCGCTGTTTTTTAATGGGCGCAGGTGGTGAGATACTGCCGGGCTGGACATATTCAGCAGGGCGGCGATGTTCAGCACACATTCCTCGCAGTGGCAGAGAATCCAGAAGATGCGCAGCCTGGTACTGTCACCTAGCTGCTTGAATACATCAGCCACAGCCTGGAAATTTTCTGTATCGCCTATCTTTTCCTGCAAAAATTGGCAGGCCGTGGCATCTTCGTTGTGGTTGTGAGGCAGGTTCATGCTATTCTCCTTTGCTCAAAAAACACGGAATTTAAACTGAAAACATTTTTCAGTTTAATTATTGACATATCATCTTGTAAGTATTATACTCTTAATATAACGATTAAGCAAATGTTTAATTGTTATGAATTTACCGGTAAAAGTTCACAAAAACCAATGATTTAGGGCTTGATATTATGGAAGGAGAAGCGAAGATGAAAAAGACGTATAAAATTGAGGTTGACTGTGCCAACTGTGCCAGTCTGATGGAGCAGGCTGCGAAAAATACGGCAGGGGTGGCAGATGCAGTGGTGAATTTCATGACCTTGAAGATGAAGGTGGAATTTGCAGAGGGGGCGGAACCAAAGCAGGTCATGGCAGAGGTGCTGAAGGCATGCCGCAAGGTGGAGCCGGAATGTGAGATTTATTATGAGTAAAAATATGACTGGCAAACAGAAAAAATCCCTGGCGCGTATCCTGCTTACCGCCCTGCTGCTGATAGTCCTGCAATTTGTTCCTGTTACAGGCACAGGGCAGATGGCGTTATACCTGATTCCATATCTTTTGATAGCCTATGATATACTGGGCAAGGCGGCACAGGGGATACGGAACGGTCAGGTTTTTGATGAGAATTTCCTGATGGCGGTGGCTTCTATCGGTGCTTTTCTGCTGGCGGTTTATGACCAGAGCGGTGATTGCCTGGAAGCTGTTGCCGTGGTGCTGTTCTATCAGGTGGGGGAGCTTTTTGAAAGCTATGCCGTGGGCAGGAGCCGCCGGAATATCAGCGAGCTGATGGACATACGGCCAGATTATGCCAATATTGAGCGTGATGGCGAGCTGGTGAGGATTGACCCGGATGAGGTGGAGATTGGCAGTGTGATTGTGGTTCAGCCGGGAGAAAAAATCCCTCTGGACGGCGTGGTGCTGGAGGGCAGCAGCACGCTGAACTCCGTAGCCCTGACAGGGGAAAGCCAGCCCAGGGAGGTGACGGCGGGGCAGGAGGTCATCAGCGGCTGCATCAACATGACAGGGGTTCTGCATATCAAGACCACCAAGGACTTTGAGGAGTCCACAGTCTCCAAAATTCTTGAGCTGGTGGAGGAAGCCAGCTCCCACAAGTCAAAATCCGAGGCGTTTATCGCCAAGTTTGCCCGTATCTATACGCCGCTGGTCTGCTACAGCGCCCTGGCACTGGCGGTGCTGCCGCCCCTTATCAATAGCTTCCTGCTGGGAACGGAGGCAGCATGGCATGTGTGGATATACCGGGCTCTTTTGTTCCTGGTTATCAGCTGCCCATGTGCTTTGGTTATCAGCGTGCCTTTGAGCTTTTTTGCCGGGATTGGCGGTGCCAGCCGGGAGGGCATCCTCATCAAGGGCTCCAACTATCTGGAAACCCTTGCCAAGGTCAAATATGTGGTCTTTGACAAGACGGGCACTTTGACTCACGGTGTCTTTGCTGTTTCTGATGTGCATCATAACACGCTGGAGCGGGAACGTCTGCTGGAATATGCGGCACTGGCAGAGTGCGCTTCGTCCCATCCTATCAGCAGGAGCTTGCAGGCTGCCTATGGCAAAAAAATTGATCGCAGCCGCGTCAGGGATATTCAGGAAATCAGCGGTCAGGGCATCCTGGCGAGGGTGGACGGCAGCCTGGTGGCTGTGGGCAACGAAAAGCTGATGGCAGGTCAGGGCGTGGCAGCTGTGCCTTGCAGTAGCAGCGGCACGATTATCCATGTGGCCATTGATGGCAGCTATGCCGGGCATATTGTCATTGCAGATGTAATAAAGGCGCAATCAGCAGAGGCCGTGGCAGAGCTTCGGTCGGCAGGCGTCAGGAAGCTGGTCATGCTGACAGGTGATAGCAGTCAGGTAGCTCAGCAGGTGGCAGAAAAATTGCGGCTGGACGAAGTGCACAGCGAGCTGCTGCCCTCCGACAAGGTTGCCCAGGTGGAAAGGCTCCTTGCTGAGAAGCCGGAGCAGGAAAAGCTGGCCTTTGTAGGTGACGGCATTAATGATGCCCCGGTGCTGACCAGGGCCGATATCGGCATTGCCATGGGGGCAATGGGCTCGGATGCCGCTATCGAGGCGGCGGATGTGGTGCTGATGGATGATAATCCCCGGCAGGTTGCCAAGGCGGTCAGGCTTGCCCGCCGGTGCATGGGGATAGTATACCAAAACATCGTACTGGCATTGGGGATAAAATTTGCCTGCCTGGTGCTGGGGGCTGTGGGCATTGCCAACATGTGGTTGGCGATTTTTGCCGATGTAGGGGTGCTGGTAATTGCCGTCCTCAATGCCATCAGGGCCTTGCAGGTACAAAATGTATAAGTTTATTGTTTGCAAAAAATACGCTGTCAGCCGGTTTCCCGCTTTTGGGAAGCCACGGCTGGCAGCGTTTTAGCTTGTACCGATTATTTTATGTAGTCAGGTTATTTGCCATTTTCACTTTCATTAATGACACAGGTTACGGCAGCATCACCGGTAATGTTGACAGTGGTACGGAACATATCAAGGATACGGTCGATACCTGCTACCAGGGCCAGTCCCTCCATAGGCAGCCCTACGGACAGCAGCACCATGGACAGCATGATGAGCCCTGCACCCGGCACACCGGCAGTACCGATGGAAGCCAAAGTGCCGGTCATGACGATCATGCCCATCTGCCCTGCGGTCAGGTCAATGCCGTATACATTGGCAATGAACAGGGAGCAGATGCCCATGTAGATGGCAGTGCCATCCATGTTGATGGTAGCACCCAGCGGCAGCACGAAGGAAGACACATCACGGGAGCAGCCCAGCTTCTCCTGGCAGTTCTTCATGTTGATCGGCAGGGTTGCTGCGGAAGAACAGGTGGTGAAGGCAATCAGCATTGCCTCGGTCATGCCCTTGAAGAACTTTACAGGGGAATGGCCGCCCCATACGCGAGCCATCATGGAGTAGATGCCCACGGCATGAATGGCGGAGCCGATAGCCATGCAGGCGATTACGGACAGCAGAGGCAGCAGCACCTTCGGGCCATTGGCAGCCACAACAGGCAGCAGCAGGCAGAACACGCCGATAGGAGCCAGGCTCATAACGATGTTGATAATCCTGTAGCTGACCTCGGCAGCCGCATCGAACCAGTCGATAAGGAGCTGCGCCTTCTTGCCGCCTACCTGCAGGATGCCCACGCCTACGAACAGGGCAAAGATGATGATAGGCAGGATGTCAGCCTTGGCCATGGAGGCTACAGGATTGGTAGGAATCATGGCAACCAGCACCTGCATGATGGACGGTGCTTCCTTGACTTTTACCGCCTCGCCGGCAGCCATCTCCAGGCCGATGCCGGGATGTCCCACACCGGCTACGGCAAAGCCGATAATGATGGCGATTGCCGTGGTGCAGAGGTAAATCAGGATGGTCTTGATACCGATGCGTCCCAGCTTTTTCAGGTCACCCAGGCTGGTCATGCCCACAACCAGTGATGTGAACACCACCGGCACGATGACCATCTTGATCAGGTTGATGAACATAGTGCCGATAGGGGCAATCCACCATTTGATGAATGGAAGCCCTTCAGCACCTGCTATCAGTCCCACGATTACGGATAGCACCAGGGAAATTAAGATTTTTACTGACAGATTCATAACACTCTCCTCCTTTGTTGTGAATTTTTTGTATGAATCCTCTAAAAAGGGATACGATATCCCTTTTCCTTGCTGTACTATTGCCGTATTATGCGGTGAAAAGGTACAGAACTATGCCGAGTCCATATTGAGTTCATACTATGGTAGAATTATAGGGAAACTATAGGAAAATCACAGGAAAAACGAGGACACCACAGTAAACAATGCCAGCTGCAACGCTATAGTGAACTTGGTAATGGCGGACAGCATAGCAAGCGTATTGGTGTTTGGCTCGTTCATGTCAATCCAGCGGCGCAGCACATCCGGCTTGTCCTCCAGCTTTTTGATGGCAGAGCTGATGCGGACGGTATAGCGCATGGCAATGGTCTGGTCTGTGATGAACACACAGGCACAGGCAAAAAAGAACATGATGCGGTAAAGGATGCCGTTTACATTTACATAGGCATGATAATAGGCCAGATAAAAGCCCATGATGTCAATGGCCAGCATGCCTATGCCGAAGATGACAATCATCTTGGCGATGGCGGCAGGGGGAACGAAGCGCTCCATTTCCATCAGTTCATCAAAAAAGTCCCTGTCATCCTCATCCAAATCCTTTTTCAGGGTAATGAACAGGCTGTAGCCGGACAGGCACAGCCAGAATATTGAAAACAAATATACTTCCATCAAGTTCATCGCTCCTTTTCTATGTATAATATTATAGCTTAGATTTATGAAAAAAGAAACCCATTTTAGCTTATATACAAAAGCTAAATGGAAATCCACCTTCAAACGCATAAGCTCAGGAAGGAGTGGTTCAAATCCAGAATACATAATTTTTTCATGTATGCGAAGATTTTTTCAACTTCTAATTGAATTTATATCGCCAAAGGAATAAAATAGATATGGAGATTGTTTTTTATTAGATAGGAGGATGTATAATGAGTCAGAGTGTTAATGCGAGAAAGGTTGCTATTGTTGGTTGCGGTTTTGTAGGTTCTGCTGCTGCCTTTACCCTGATGCAGAGCAAGCTGTTTTCCGAGATGGTGCTGCTGGATGCCAATACGGAAAAGGCAGAGGGCGAGGCGATGGATATTGCCCACGGCATTTCCTTTGCAGGCCAGATGAAGATTTACGCAGGCGGCTATGATGACATCGCTGATGCAGCAGTGATTGTGGTAACTGCCGGTGCCAACCAGAAGCCGAATGAGACCCGTCTGGATCTGGTGCACAAGAATGTAAACATCTTCAAGAGCATTATTCCTGAGATTGCCAAGAGGGACTTTAAGGGCATTTTGCTGGTTGTGGCAAATCCTGTGGATATCCTGACTTATGTGGCAGTAAAGCTCAGCGGCCTGCCGGAGAACCGGGTTATCGGTTCCGGCACCGTGCTGGATACCGCAAGGCTGAAGTATGCCCTCAGCGAGCATCTGGAGGTGGACAGCCGCAACGTTCATTCTTTCATTATCGGCGAGCATGGTGACAGCGAGATTGCAGCCTGGAGCAGTGCCAATGTATCTGGTGTTCCGCTGAATACTTTCTGCGAGATGCGGGGCCATTTCAACCATGAGAAGTCAATGGAGTCTATTGCCGAGAAGGTAAAGAACAGTGCCTATGAGATTATCTCCAAGAAGCATGCTACATACTACGGCGTTGCTATGGCGGTAAAGAGGATTTGCGAGTGCATTGTCCGGGATGAAAAGTCCATTCTGCCGGTATCTTCCATGATGCATGGCAACTACGGCATTGATGATATCTCCCTGAGCATGCCTGGCATCGTAGGCGCCAACGGTATTGAAACCCTGATACCGATTTCCCTGAATGAGAAGGAAACTGCCAAGCTACAGGAGTCTGCAAGGATGCTGAAGGAGATTGCTGCCGGGCTGGATTTGTAAGCAGAGCTTGCAGCCAGGCGTTATAACTGAATACTGTTGTTAGTTTGTTGATTCAACAGCTAGTAATTTACTAATCTGGTAATCTAGTAGTTTGGTGATCTAGTAGTCTGGTAATCTGGTACTATAGTAATCTAGTAATTTGAGAGTCACAATCATTAGCGGCTTGTTTTATGCAAGTGCTTCTGATTGTGGCTTTTTTATTGTTCTTTTTTGCATTATTTTGGTTTTTTTGCAGGAAAAGCTGAAAAAAATCCCCTTGCCTATTGCGCGGGGGGGGGTAATTGTACTATACTAAGGACAATTACTAAAGGTTGATGGCTGCAAAGGGAATCATGCGTGCAGTACGGCTGCGTTGTCATGTAATGGCATAGTTGCTCGGTTAGTTAATCATTTTTGCAAGGGAGATACAATCTTATGAAGAAAATCGATGCTTTGACAGCAGGTATATTGCTGGGAATAAATCTGGGCTGTGGCGTGCTGGATAATGATGTGCCTAGGGCCGAGGCCAAGGTGGAAAATGCCGTAGAGTCGTTGGACGAGAGCATTTTCAAGGTGGCCAGGATGCGCCCTGAGAGGATGCTGGAGGAGTACAGGCTGATGAAGTATGACACCATCAACATCATGGCCATCGGTTTTCCTAACGGCATCGGCATCAATGATGTTACCGTGGGTGTAGATGGCATGGCACGGTTGCCATATACGGGCAATATCAAGCTGGTGGGGCTGACGCTAGACGAAGCCCGGGACTTGATACATGCAAGGCTCAGCGAGTATTTCAAGCTGCCGGAACTGAATGTGTACATGAAAAGCTATGGCCCACGCAAGATATACGTGATGGGTAATGTCAAATCGCCAGGGGTGAAGAACATGGGGGTAGACAGCATGAATGTCTATGCCGCCGTGGCCAGCGCCGGGGGCGTGGATAATAAGGGCCGTTCCAAGCACATCCAGCTGATACGGCAGATTGATGGGGTGCTGTATTATCGGGAAATCAATCTGGATGCCTTTGTGAAGAAGCATGATTTGAGCCAGAACATTGAACTGGAAGATGGGGACATCATCTATGTACCGGATTCCGGCAAGGTTATTTTCAATCAGGATATTGCCCCATATATCAATATTTACGCAATGTATCGGACAATTACAAGGGATTAAGATTATATTTTTAGTAAGTATAACAGGAGCGAGAGATGGAACGTATAGAACAGGATGAGACAATAGATTTACAGAAGCTGTTTGCAATAATCATTGACAGGAGGAAGCTGTTCGGGGGGATTGTGGCAGGCTTTACAGCAGTGGCACTGATTATTTCCCTGCTGTTGCCCAAGGAATATACTTCTCAGGTGACTGTGCAGGTAGCTAGCGGTGATATGGGCATGGGTGGTGCAGCAGCGGCCATGGCTGCCATCACAGGTGGCGGTATGGCCAGCGGCAAGGCAGCTACCTATATGGAGCTGATGAAGACACGGGTGGTGCTTGAGCCAATTATTGAGCAGGTCTTTGACGACATTGAGCCGGAAGACAGGCTGGATGCAGAGAAGTTTGCCAAGAAGCATTTGGATATAGCCAATACCAAGGGCACCCAGCTTATCAGCGTAGAGGCCAAGGGGCGTACCCCGGAGGAAGCCAAGTACATAGCGGATAATGTGGTAGGCAACTTCCTGGGACTGATGACTAACCTGAACAAGGAAAACAAGTCCCTGGTAGTATCCTTCCTGGATGAGCGTATCGCTACTGCCAAGAAGGAAGCGGATGAAAGTGCCCTGGCATTGGAACAGTACAGCAAGGAGCATAAGTTATACGGCCCGGATGCACAGACTTCGGCACAGCTGTCCAAGTCCGCAGCCTACGACAAGACTCTGGGGGAATTGGCTGTCACCAAGATGGCGCAGCAGGCAAGGCTCAGCAGCGTGGCTAGCCAGCTGGGAGAGCAGAACAGCGATGCCATGAAGTACAACATGGCTGATGCACCAAGCGTGCAGAGGCTGCATAACGCCATTATCGACAAGGAAACAGAACTGGTGAAGATGCGCATGCTCTATCAGGAAAAGCATCCCAATGTAGTTCGTGCCGTAGCTGAACTGGAGGAGCTGAACAAACAGCTGTCCAGTGAAGTGCAGAAGGTAGTAAGTTCCCAGGCCATCACTGTCAATGAAAATCAGGCAGAATTGCAGATGGCACGTTATCAGGCAGCCACTGCCTTGGCTGTTGCCAACGCCTCTGAAGCAAAGGTAAAAGCCTTGCAGGCCAAAGCAGATGAGGATATGGCTGGTATGGCAGACAATATCCTTCAGTATCAGAAGTTGGCCAGGGAAGCTGGTATCAAGCAGGAGATTTACAACAATCTCACCAAGCAGATAGAGAATGCCAAAATCCAGCAGACTATGGAGTCTATGGATATACAGGTTGTTGACCCTGCCAACCTGCCGGATGAAAAGAAGCCGTCCGGGCCTCGAAAGAAGCTGATAACGGCTATAGGCATGGTCATTGGCTGTATGGTTTCCCTTGGCTACAGCCTTGTACTGTACAAAAGGGAATATTGACGAATTATCTGTTTAAATGATTTTAGATGATTTTGCTCAAGCTTTTGGCAGAGTTAGTAGCTTTAGCAGATAATGATTAAATTAATTTTTGGAAAACCGGGTGGAAAAAGTGCCTTTAATTTATACGCTGAAAGACAAACTGAAATTTCTTTTGCTGGACGGGGCGGTACTGGCCCTGATGCCGGTGCTGGCCCTGCTGATACGCTTTGAGGGTGTATTGCCGGACAGGGAGCTGGCGATGCTCCTGGGGTGGCTGCCCTGGTTCGTGGCGGTCAGCCTGATAGTGTTCTACGCCTACGGTATGTACCATCGCATCTGGCACTATGCCAGGGTTAGGGATTTGGTGGCGATTGTGGGGGCGGTGTCCCTGTCCGTGGCCATTGTCTTCGTGCTGGATATTTTCACCGGCACAAGGATTCCCCGCAGCATTTATGTCCTGTCCTGGATGCTGTCCATCGGCAGCGTGGGCATGAGCC
>JALFXV010000005.1 GCA_022786545.1 Selenomonadaceae bacterium | reverse complement strand
TGTGCCTCGTTACTTCATTCATCAGAGCCGCAGGCGATAGATGAATGTTAGTAACGCGAGGCACAACTAGGAGCGCGAGCGTGTTTTCTATGGGTAGCTGTCCCGCTCAGCCCATTTTTAGTCTGAACAGAGTCCACGAACTACCAAATTATTTCAGGCAGTATATGTTCGTAGTTACAAACAAGCACTACGACAAACTGAATTTTACATTCCTATGAGTCCCAGCACCAGCCCCAGTACGCCGCTGGCAGCCAGCAGGTTGATAACCCCCATCTTGCGCCGCACGGCGATGAAGGCCAGCACCAGGATAATGATGCCCTTGAGGTCAAAGGCCCCGAAATCTTCCGGCAGCGTTTCCACGTTCCAGATGGACAGGTAGAGGAAGCTGAGCCCTGCCACCAGCATCAGGGCCACCACAGCCGGCCTCAGCCCGTTCAGGGTGCCCTTGATGGCGCTGATATCGCCATATTTCTTCAGCAGCCAGGTAACGCCCAGGCAGAGGATGAGGGAGGGGGTGACGAAGCCCAGGGTGGCGGCAATAGAGCCAGGCAGCCCCGCGATTTTCGTACCGGCAAAGGTGGCGGCGTTGATGCCGATAGGCCCCGGCGTCATCTGGGAGATGGTAAAAATATCAATAAACTCGCTCATGGTCAGCCACTGGTAGTTATCCACCACGGCTGCCTGAATCCACGGCATGGAGGCATAGCCGCCGCCGATGCAGAACAATCCTATTTTGCAAAATTCCCAGTAAAGCAGTAAGCAGATTTCCATGTCTATGCATCCCCCTTAATTGTATTTTGCATCCCGCAGCAGCAAAAGCCCCAGCAGGGCATCCGCCAGCACGCAGTACATCAGATTCACATCAAAAGCCAGCACGGCAATCATGGTGCCCAGGAAAATCAGGATAGGCAGTACCAGCTGCTTCTTGACCAGCTTTTTCACCAGGTTGAAGACCACGTTGACGATGATGGCGGTAGCGCCGCACTGCATGCCCTTCAGCACCATCTGTATGTACTGGTTGTGAGCAAACATGTCATAGAATATGGCGATGATGGTCATGGTAATCAGGGGCGGCAGGATGGTAGCAAGCAGCGTTACCAGAGTACCGGCAATTCCTGACATGCGGTAGCCCAGCATGATGGCGGCGTTGACTGCCATGATCCCCGGCATGGACTGGGCGATGGCAACGATGTCCAGGGTTTCCTTGTCATCAATCCAGCCGTATTCATCCACGAATTTTGCTTTCAGCAGGGGGATAATCACCATGCCGCCCCCTATGGTAAAGGCGCTGATGATAAAGGTGCTCTTGAAAAGTATCCAGTAAAAATGCCCTGTCCCCGGCTTGATGGACAGGTTCTGAGTGTCAGCCATACATTTTCCCTCCTAGAATGTGCAGTCAGCCAATCTGCTGGTGCAGCTTTGCAGCGAAATACGCTCATTTCATTTACCAGATCTATTATAACATATAAATAATTCATAGCAAATTTTTATAGTATTTTGGACTCAAAAGTGGTATTATTATTACAATTTACGAGATTGCCATGCTGCATTGTGCTGCGTGGCGTGAGGAAATGCTTTGGTTGCATAGGAAAGGTTGTGTTAAGAGGACAATGGACGAGCCAAAAATGAACAGAGGGCTGAAAAATCGCCATTTGCAGCTGATTTCCCTGGGGGGGATTATCGGCAGCGGATATTTCTTGGGAACGGGATATGTACTGGAAAAGGCCGGTCCGGCAGCGATATTATCGTACCTGCTGGGGGGGGCTATTGTGCTGTGCGTCATGCTCTGCCTGGCGGAGCTGGCGGTAGCGGAGCCCATAGCCGGTTCCTTTGTTACTTATGCCCGTAAATACATCGGCCCTACGTGGGCCTGCGGTGTAGGCTGGACCTACTGGATGACCTGGGTTTCCTATGTCCCCTCGGAGATGATTGCCGCCGGGATAATCATGAACAACTTCGTCCCCCAGATTAGCCAGCTGTGGTGGGCTGTGCTTTTTGGCTTGCTGGTGACAATAGTCAATCTGTTTCATGTGGATAAATTTGGCGAGAGCGAGTTCTGGCTGGCCATCATCAAGATTATTGCCCTGATTGCCTTCAGCATCGTAGGTGCCCTGATTATCTTCGGCATCATAGGCGATACTGGCTATCTGGGCAGCAGCATCTTTTTGGGCAGCGGCGGCTTTGCCCCTCACGGCTATTGGTCCATTATCCTTACCATGACGATTATCCTGGTCAATTTTCAGGGTACGGAAATCATCGGCCTGGCGGCAGGGGAGTGCAAGAATCCTGAAAAGAGTATTCCCCTGGCGGTGCGCAACGTGACCTGGCGCATTATCGCCCTGTACATCATTCCTATTTCGGTATTGATTTCCATCCTGCCCTGGGACAAGGCGGGGCTGGATGACAGCGTGTTTGCCGTTGCGATGGCAAACTACGGCTTTGAGCGGTTCAGTGCCCTGTTTGCCTTTGTGGTGCTGACGGCGGCCTTGTCCTGCTCCAACTCCGGTCTGTATGGTACCAGCCGTGCCATGTATTCCCTGGCTACCCTGGGCATGGCCCCCCGGAGTTTTGCGGAGCTGAACAAGAATGGCATGCCTAAGAATGCGGTGCTGATTTCCATCGTTTCCTGCTGGTTTATTATCCTGCTGTACAGCTTTGATGCCAGTGCGACGGTTTATACCTATCTTTTGGCCCTGTCGGGCTTTACCGGGGCCATAGCCTGGATTTCCATCTGCTGGAGCCAGTATCGCTTCCGCAAGCAGGCGGTGGCTGACGGCACCTTTGCCGCCCTGAAATACAAGACGCCGCTGTTTCCTTATGTTACCTTGTTCGGCATCTGGGCCCAGGTCTTCTGCCTGGTGGTGCTGGCCTTTGAGCCGGATTTGCGGGAGAGCCTGCTGGTAGGCGTGCCGTTCCTGGTGGTGCCGATGGCAGTGTACAGGATACGCCAGTGGAAGCTGCGGCGGGCGCTGGTGTCCTCCAATTAGCACGGCTTGCTGGCGGCTGACAATCAAGTGCTTCTTGTCTGTGGCATTGTTAATTCGCAGGCTTGCCGCTGGTCAGCGGCTGACAATCAAATGCAGTTTTTGAGGGGCTGTTGTGCTGCCCTGGCACGCGGCTCCTTTTTCTGTGTTTTCTTGAGAATTTCAGGTATGAATGATAGAATAGTACATGCGGTGTGAATGGATTAAAATAACAGTGCAGCATAGTACAGTGCAGTGTAGTGCAGTGTAGTGCAGTGTAGTGTACTATAGTTATAGTACACTACAGTAAAGTATAGTATAGCGCAATCTACAGCTTATAGGGGTGGAAGGGAAATATGAAAAAGCAGAAATTTTTTATCCTGGACGGCAGCAGCCTTTTGTATCGGGCCTATTATGCCCTGCCGCTGCTGGAATCGGAGGCAGGTGTGTACACCAATGCCATTGTGGGCTTTTCCAACATGCTGGTCAAGCTTCTGAATGACTGGCAGCCGGATTATCTGGCCATCGCCTTTGACAAGGGCAAGCACACCTTCCGCACGGATATGTTTGCGGAGTACAAGGGAACCAGAAAGCCCATGCCGGATGAACTGCGCAGCCAGGTACCGATGCTGCACGAAATGGCAGAGGCATGGGGGGTGCCCCTTTTGGAACTGGCCGGGTATGAGGCAGATGATATTATCGGCACCCTGGCCGGCAAGGCTGTAGAGCAGGGCATAGAAGCCTATGTGGTTACAGGTGACAGGGATGCCTTGCAGCTGGTCAGGCCTGATTTGACAGTGCTGTTTACGAAAAAGGGCATTTCTGAGCTAGCCGTCTATGATGAGGCGGCCTTTCAGGCGGAATATGAGGGGCTGGCTCCTATCCAGCTGATTGATTTGAAGGGGCTGATGGGGGATGCCTCGGATAATATTCCCGGGGTGCCCAAGGTGGGGCCGAAGACAGCCATCAAGCTGATTGCCGCCTATGGCTCTGTGGAGCAGGTGCTGCTTCATATTGAGGAAATTTCCGGCAAGGCACTGAAGGAACGGCTGCGTGACAATCAGCAGCAGGCGGTGCTTTCCAAGCAGCTGGCCACCATCCGGCTGGACGTGCCGGTGGAGTTTGACCGGGAGAGCTTCGCCCTGGGGCTTGATGCAGAAGCACTGAATAAGTTTTATGGCAGATACAATATCCGTTCCATACTGCGCCATGTAAAGAAGCTGGCGGCCATGTACGCCGGCAGTACATCTTATAGGCCGGCAGAAGCTGGCTCCGCTGCAAGGGCTGAGGGGGAGCCTGCTGGCGGTGGAAAAGGTGACGCTGGGGCAGAAGTGCAGGCGGCTCCTATGAAGCTGCCGGAGATTGCTGTCCTGCAGACGGAGCAGGAGGGCAGGAGCCTTGCCAGGAAGGCAGCAAAGTGCGGCAGCATGTACTTGGTGCCTGTATCCGGGGGCAAGGTTCCCCACAGGAGCCTGCTGGCTGTGGCTGTGGCTCTGCCGGGGGCAGAGGATGTGCCTGATCTTTATTATTTTGACTGCCATGAGGGTGCTGTAGCTGATGGCGGCATGGACAGCCTTTTTGGCGGCAGGGATGGCAACGGCATGGCCAGCCTTTTTGACAGCACGGAAATGGACGGCGGGGAGCAGGTGGAAGCCGTGGGGCAGAATCCTGCCTGGCTGGCTTTTAAGTCAGCTTTGTCTGATGAGAAAATTACCAAATGCCTGCATGGCCTGAAGGATTTTTATCATGCAGGCGTTACCTTGTCCGGCAGGATAGTGGATTTGGAGCTGACAGGGTATCTGCTGAACCCTTCCGCCAGCAGGTATGCCATAGAAGACCTGGCAGACCGTTATGGCAGTCATGTGGGAGAAAAGGATGCTGAGTGGCAGCAGGCGGAGCTGGCTGGCTGGCAGTGCCTGGTGCTGGCGGATGTGACTGAAACCATGACCGACAGGCTGGCGGCTCTGGGCATGACGGAGCTGTATGAGGAAGTTGAGCTGCCCCTGGTGCGGGTGCTGGCAGATATGGAGCAGGCAGGCATCAGGGTGAACAGACGCAAGCTGCAGCAGCAGACAGAGCAGGTAGCGGAAAAAATTGCCGCTCTGGCACAGGAAATTCACCGCCTGGCTGGCAGGGAGTTTAACATCGCCTCCCCTAAGCAGCTGGGAGAGGTGCTCTTTGAGGATTTGGCGCTGCCTGTCATTAAAAAGACAAAAACCGGCTACTCCACCAATGTGGAGGTGCTGAACGAGCTGTACAATCAGCACCCGATAATCAGCAAAATCCTTGAGTACCGCCTGTGGACAAAGCTGAAGTCCACTTATCTGGATGGTATTGCTCCTCTGATAGACAGCAGTACCTGCCGGGTGCATACCACCTTCAATCAGACTGTTACTGCAACCGGCAGGCTCAGCAGCTCGGAGCCGAATTTGCAGAATATCCCTGTGCGCCGGGAGGAAGGCAGGCACATCCGGGAGTTGTTCGAGCCAGGAGAGGGCTATGACCTGCTGCTTTCAGCGGATTACAGCCAGATTGAGCTGAGGGTGCTGGCTGATATGTCCCAGGACGAGAATTTTTTGCAGGCTTTCAGGCAGCAGGAGGATGTACATGCCAGGACTGCGGCGGAGGTCTTCGGCGTGGCTATGGATGAGGTGGACGGTGATTTGCGCCGCAAAGCAAAGGCGGTCAATTTCGGCATTGTCTACGGCATCAGCGATTATGGCCTGTCCCAGGACCTGCATATTCCACGGGCAGAGGCAAAGGAGTACATTGAAAAGTACTTTGCCAAGTGCCAGGGTGTAAAGAGCTTTATTGACAAGGTGGTGGCGGAGGCAAAGGAAAATGGCTATGTGCTGACCCGGTATGGCCGCCGCCGTGATTTGCCTGCCATCAGGAGCAGCAATTTCAACCAGCGTTCCCTGGCTGAACGCATGGCCATGAATACCCCTATTCAGGGGACGGCAGCAGATATTATCAAGCTGGCGATGATACGGGCTGACAGGGCACTCAGGGAGGCAGGGCTGAAGAGCCGCATCCTGTTGCAGGTGCATGATGAGCTGGTGCTTGAGGTAACAAAGGATGAACTGAGTCAGGTGACGGCTCTCCTGCAGGAGGCTATGGAAAAGGCGGCAGAGCTTTCGGTGCCGCTGACCATAGACATCAATACGGGCAGGAACTGGGCAGAAGCAAAGTAATCATGACATCAAGTAGCAAGGTAATATAAATGCACAGGCAGCAGCCGGAGAAGCTGGATGAGGACTGGGAGGAATGTATTATGCCGGAAATGCCGGAAATAGAGACCATCAGGCGGTCCCTGGAGCCCCACATCAAGGGCAGGAAAATAGAGAATGTAGAGGTGCTTCTGGCACGGCAGATTAAGTGGCCGGAGCCGGAGGCTTTTGTGGCGAGGATTTTGCAGGAGAAGATTGCGGGGCTTGAGCGCATCGGCAAATACCTGCTCCTGCAGCTGTCCAATCAGGTATCCCTGATTTTCCACCTGCGGATGACAGGTCAGCTGGTGTACGTGGCAGCCGGAGCAGCGGATGCCAGCCATCACAACCGGGTGATTATTTACCTGGACGATGGTGCAAGGCTGGTGTTCAGCGATACCCGTACCTTTGGCACCCTGTATGCCATGTATCCGGATGAGCTGTGGCGCATCAGGGGCATGGCGGAAATGGGGCCGGAGCCTCTGTCGGACAAATTTACGGCAGAATACCTGGCGGCAGCGGCTGCTGGCAGGAAAACACGCATCAAGAGTTTTCTCCTGGACCAGAGCAAGGTGGGCGGCCTGGGCAATATCTATGTGGATGAGGCTCTGTTTCTGGCAGGGGTGCATCCCATGCGGCTGGCAGGTTCATTAACAGAGGATGAAATACATAGGCTGCACGAGGCTGTCAACAGGGTAATTGCGGATGGTATTGCAGATGGGGGCACGACTTTCCGTGATTATCGTGATGGCAATGGGGGCAAGGGCAGCCATCAGGAAAATCTCTTTGTTTATGGCAGGGATGGCGCGGCCTGCAAAAGATGCGGGGCGCTGATAGAGAAGACCAAGGTAGGGGGCAGGGGAACCCGTTTCTGCCCGTCCTGCCAGAAAATCTAGCCATGCTGTGAGAAGATAGCCGTATTATTTTATCGATGAAATAGGATAATCGCAAAGCGGGAGGTGGCGCAGGATGAAGATTATAGGTCTTACGGGCGGTATTGCCAGCGGCAAGTCAACAGTATCAAAGCTGCTGGCGGAGCATGGCTATGCCGTGATAGATGCGGACAGGATTGCCTGGCAGCTGGCAGAGCCGGACAATTTTTTGTGGCAGGCGTATTATGAGCGTTATGGTGAAAAGGTATTGAATGATGACAGGACGCTGAATCGTCAGGCTGTGGCGTCAGTGGTATTTCAAAATCCTGAGGAAAAGCAGTGGATGGACGCTGCCGCTCATCCTATGATAAAGGCGGAAATCCAGCGCAGCCTGGCAAAGCTGATGGCCTCCGGCAAGAATGTGGTATTTCTTGATGTGCCGCTTTTGTATGAGGCAGGCTGGGAATATATGGCAAATATCGTCTGGGTGGTGTATGCTGATGAGGCAAATCAGCTCAGGAGGCTGTGCCGGCGCAATGGTTTTTCTGAAGCAGAGGCAAAGCGGCGCATCGGGGCGCAGATGCCTATGGCTGAGAAGAAGCGGCGGGCTGATGTGGTGATAGACAATAATGGCAGCCTGGAGGAACTGTCCCGGCAGGTGCACAGGCTTTTTTCTGCATTTGGTTCATCTGGTGTATAGCGGCAGATGTTTTGGTGGTAGTTATGTTTTTGGAATTTGGCAGGTGGAGAGCAGATGCAGTATACGGATGAAGAAAGGGAAATCAGGAAACAGCGTTTGCTCAATCATCTGGAAGCCAGGCGGCGCGTGGTCAGCTTTGCTGTGGGCCTATGCGTCCTGCTGGCAGCCTTTGTGTCCTTTTTGGTGTTGCAGCATGAGGATGTGCAGCGCAGTTATATTTATCCCTATGATTACCGGGAGGATATTGTGGCGTACAGCCATCGCTATCAGGTTGACCCGTATCTGGTGGCTGCTGTCATCAAGGCGGAGAGCAAGTTCAAGTCCAATGCCCGGTCCAGCTATGGTGCGGTGGGGCTTATGCAGCTGATGCCGGAGACGGCAGTATGGATTGCCGGGCAGCTGGATGATACCCAGTTTTCCCTGAGCAGCTTGCAGGAGCCCTGGTGCAATATCCGCTATGGCACATGGTATCTTGGTTCCCTGCAGGAGGAATTTCGCGGTAATGAGGTTCTGGTGCTGGCAGCCTACAATGCCGGACGCGGCAACGTCCATGAATGGATGGAAACATACGGCTGGGATTATGATTTTCATGATGTGGATGCCATACCCTTTAGAGAAACGGAGGAATATGTCCGCAGCGTATTGAAGAATAAGGTGAAGTATTATCAGCTGTATGGCGGCAGGCATGAGTGAGGAAGCCTTTAAGAAGCTGGCAGGATTTGCGTAAAAATTTAAGAGCCTTGTCTTATTCTAAAAAAATAAGGGCAGGGCTCTGTTTGTTGTACTCAAATTACCAAACTTATGGTATAATACTTGTAGGGATTGATATTATACTATAGGGGGTGAGTGTTTTGGGAGAAAAAGATGTAGCCCAGAAGAATTTTGAGTCCTACAATGATGTGGTGGCGGACATATTCAATGGAAGCCTCTTTGATGGCGAGGAGTATATCAAGGCAGATAGCCTGGTAGATGCCCAGCCATTCTCACAGTACAAGGCAGATGATGGCTCCCTGCATGAGCAGGAGCGTGATGTTGCCAAGTATTGCTTGGACGTGAATTGCAATATACGGCTTGCACTGGTAGGTGTTGAAAATCAGATAGCCATTGATTTTGATATGCCGTTGCGTGTCATGGGCTATGATGGTATTTCTTATCGCGATGAGATGAATCTTGATAAGATAGTGGTGGACGCGCTTACTGGCAAAAAGCGAAAGATGCGCCACAAGCGTTATCCTGTGATAACGTTGATATTGTACTTTGGTGAAAAGCCATGGAAGAAGCCTCTATGCCTGTATGATGTGATTGATGTGCCTGATAAGCTGAGGCCTTTTGTTAATGATTTCAAGCTGAACATCATTGATGTGCCACGGCTGACGCCTGAGCAGGTAAAAAAGTACAAGGGAGATTTTCAGATAATAGCTGATTATTTTGTCCAGCGCAACAGCGGCAAGGAGTATGTTCCGCCAGACAAGCCAATCCAGCATGTGGACAGCATGCTGAAGCTGATGTCAGTGCTGACAAGGGATAGCCGTTATTCAGAATGGCTGACTGAAGATTCCGCTGCAAGGGAGGGAATGAATATGTGCGAGGTATTGGATAAAGTTGAGTCCCGTGGAATGGCTCGCGGTGAGGCAATAGGTGAAGCACGTGGTGAAGCTCGTGGTGAAGCACGTGGTGAAGCTCGCGGCGAAGCACGTGGTAGAATTCTTGGAGTTCAGAGCACCTTGATAAACTTAGTTAAAAAAAATTTGTTATCCATACGCGATGCAGCTTCCGAGGCAGGCATGAGCGAGGAAGCTTTCAAAAAGCTGGCAGGATTTGCATAAAAAATTTTTAGGGCATTGCCTGATTTCATGAGAAGAAAACAGGCAATGCCCTATTTTTGTAAGAAAGATTAAGTTTAATTTTTGTTTGGAAATTTTAGGACGACACAATTGCTCTTTCTGAAAAAGCATATCCGTATTCCCTGGTTGCAGTATCCATGACAGCGATTTTTCCCCTTTTATCCAATGCACGGAATTTGTTAATCAGGTCAGTTTCGGTTTTATCCAACGCCCAATGGCTGGATAGGTGTGTCACGTTGGCAGTGCGGGATGTGTAGGCTGGGGGAGAAGTTTCGGGACGCTGGTCTTGCTGTGTATCTTCAATAGCATCATCATGAATATTACTATCATCATAATTGGCGCTAGCAGTATCAATAGGCTGATAGTTTTTCTGCTGCGTTATGCCCAGCAGGTAATCTGTACATACATTAAAGTAGCGGGAAATGGAGATAATCTCGGTATCACGCGCCGGGCGGTTGCCTTTTTCGATTCTGTTCAACACGCTTTGGTGCAGCCCGATGGCCTTGGAAAGCTCTCCCTGCTGCACATCATGCTCAATGCGCAAATCATAAATCCGCTGACCTATTGTAGAGTAAATGTTTTCCATGTAGCCACCTCCTGAAAATATGTACAATGTAACTTAGAAAAATGATAATAAACCAAATTAATTATAGATTGAAAAAATGATAAAACAGAAAAGATGCTAAATTGGCAAAAATAAAACTTGACTTTGCGGTAATAGCAAAATATAATAGGTGTAAAGAATTGCTAATACAGCAAAATAAGGGTAGAGCATACGATGCCCTGCCTTTATGTGTGGCTATAGATGGTTTCGTCTATATTCCGCGGATAAAAGGGCGAATTATCTGGTCATCTTGCGTGTTGTTATTTGCTGAAATAGCAAACAAAGCAATTCGGTAGGATGAGGTGGGAGAGCAAGGATGCAATCCCATGGGTTATTTTTTAGTCAAGGAGGAATTTATCATGGCTATGGTCGTAAAGAACAACATGACCGCTTTAAACACGCTGAATACTCTCAACAAGAACTCCAGTGCACTGGCAAAGAGCCTGCAGAAGGTTTCTTCCGGTATGAAGATCAACAGTGCAGCTGATGATGCTTCCGGTTACGCTATTTCTGAGCGTATGCGCGTTCAGATCCGTTCCTTGGATCAGGCTAACCAGAACACCCAGAATGGCAGCTCTATGATGAAGGTTGCCGAGGGTGCTGTAAGCTCCACCGTTGAGATTTTGAAGACTTTGAAGGAAAAGGCTGTAAACGCAGCCAACGATTCCAATACAGATGCAGACCGTCAGACTATCCAGAAGGAACTGGATCAGTCCATTGACCAGATTAACGATAACGCAAACGTAACTTTCAACGGCAAGTATCTCGTTGATGGTTCCAAGAATACTATTGGCAATGCTACCTATACTGCATTGTCCAACCAGAGCCTGGCTGAGGACACTAAGGCTGATACCAAGCTGGTTGATTTGGCGGCTCGCAGCGGCGATTCTTTGGAAATTCATGACACTGATAAGATTACTGTTTCTTATGTGCAGGGGGGCAAGACTTACAGTGCAACCTTCCAGGCAGGCGACAAGACTTTGGGCGATATTTTTGCTGAAGCTGAAAATATCGATAAGAGCAGCCAGATTTTTGCAACATCTTCTAACGAGGCTGTTAAGACTGCTGGTGGTGCGAATGGCGTTACCGATGTTTCTGCCGAAAAGAAAGCTATTGAGTATTTGAAGGCACAGCTGGCTGACGGCAAGGAAGGTACTGCTGGTGGCAATATTACATCTAAAGCCTATGGTGCAGGCGCTGCTCTTACAGCAGGTAATTTCCATACTGCAACAACTGCTGCTGGCAAGGCTGATGGTAATATTACTTCGGACAAGGCTGGTACTAATAAGCTGACAGCTAATTCCTATACAGATGCTTCTGGCAAGGCTTATGCTGCCGGTGACCTTTATACTGCTGTAGTAAAGGCTGATGAGGCCCTTGTTAATGCTCTGGCTGATTTGGGTAACAAGACTACCAACAATACCTTGGCATACAAGCTGAACAGCAAGCTGACTGAGGCAGGTATAGCATGGGATGGAGAGTCTTCCAGCCTGGAGTCCAGCGATATGTCTGCCAAACTTGAGGCTGCCTATGCCGGCACGGACGGCTTGAGAGAGGCTGTTGAGGCCTACAGGAATGGTGTCAAGGCTGTGGATACCGCAGAGGCCAATATGGAAAAGGCTGTTACCAATTATACTGATGCCCAGAAGCAGCTTACTGCTTTGGAAGCACAGGATGAGGTCAAGACTGCTCAGGACAAGGTGGATGTACTCAAGGAAGCCTTAGTAAATCAGCTGAAGGTAAATCTGGCTGATACTGCAAATAATCAGAAAATTGCTTACTCCAAAGACATTGTGATAAAAGCTGATGATGGTTCGATAGTTGGTACTCCTACTTCTGTAGGCCCTGTTGATACCACAGAGGATCGCCGCAACGCCATGCTGGCTGCTTTTGAGAAGGGCTTGACAGCAGCAGAATCTGCTGATACTGGTAAAGTGGAAACTGCCTTAAAGGCTGTTGCTGCTCTCTTTAAGGGCGGAGCTGCTGGTGCTACTCCGGTGATTGTTGATGCTGATGTGAAGGCACTGGCTACTGCGATTGATGCAATGAAGGGTATTACCGGTCCTAATGCTGCTGATTTGAAGGCCGCTCAGGAGAATGTTGTTTCCAAGTTCAGCGGTCCTGCAATCCTGACCGGTGCAACTGTTGGTGTGAATGCTGCAGGTGAAACTGTAGAAACTGCCTCCGGCAAGAATGCGATTACCATTACTGCCAATGCTGCCGGTATTGGCGGTCAGATTTCCGGCATTAATATCAGCGTATCTGATGCACAGGGCAACGTAAAGAAGTCTGCCAATGCAGCTCTTGATGCCTTCGAGGAGACTGTACGTGCCCAGAACAAGTCTGATGACAATGCCATCAACTTGCAGGTAGGCGCCAAGGCTAACCAGTCCATCAAGATTGGCCTCACTGATATGCGTGCCGAGGCTCTCGGCTTGCAGGGCGCAGATGGCACCAAGCTGAATATTTCCACTCAGAACAAGGCTAACGCTGCTATCAACGTACTGGACAATGCTATTGCCAAGGCTCTTGACCAGCAGACCACTATTGGTTCCGTTGAGTCCCGTCTTGAGTACACCAGCAGCAACCTGACCACTGCATCTGAGAATGTTCAGGCTTCCGAGTCCACTATCCGCGATGCAGATATGGCCAAGGAAATGATGCAGTATACCAAGAACAACGTTCTCCTGCAGGCTGCTCAGTCCATGCTGGCACAGGCTAACCAGTCCAGTTCCAACGTGCTGTCCTTGCTCCAGTAATTTCTGTTGTTGGATTACAATGATGTATCCGGCTGATGTGCTTAGGCATGTTGGCTGATATATAAATTAATATGCTAATTCCATGTCCCTTACTTGTTGCTAGCCTGTAAGACCAGACATGTTATTAGAACTACCATTGCATGTGGGGCGGGAGAGTTGTCACTCCCGTCCCATTATTAATTTAGAGGGGGAGCCATTGTGACAGGTGAAGAAATCATAGAGATTGTCTCTAAAGTCAATAGTATGTATAGAGAAAGAATGTACAGCCAGGAGGATATTGCCAAAGAGGTTGGGCTTAGCATTGAACAGGTCAGGATGATCACGCAAAGATTGGGCTATCATCACACCATTTGTACAGAAAAGACAGTTGTGATATTCCCGGAGGACTGGAGGGATATTTTTAAGTATGGAAAATGAACAAACTATCATATTGCAGCCGGAATATGTAAAAACTTTCCAGTGTGACGGCAATAAGTGTAATGCCCAATGCTGTAAGGACGATTGGCGCATTGACATAGATATTGAAACTTATAAAAAATATCAGCGCATAAAAAATCCTGTTATTAGGAAAAAAATACTATCCATCTTTGAGCCTAATATGGGACACGTTGGAGCGATGCAGATAAAACGTAATCAAGACGGGGCATGTCCTATGGTTGGAGCGGATAATCTATGTTATATCCATCGTAATTTTGGAGCCGATATACTGTCTCGTGTATGTCAGGTTTATCCCCGGATGGTGGTATATATAGGGGACTGTCAGCTACGGACCTTGAGCATGACCTGCCCTGTGGCAGCAGAAGTGGCGCTGTTTTCTGAGCATGGCATGAATATAGAAAATATTATGCTTGAAAATGAGAGTGATGCCTGGAAGATTGCTTCGCAGTGCGATAAAATTGTTGAGAATATTGATGCTGTACTGGCTGCCAATGTAATCCTGGGCAGTTTATCTATTTTGCAAAATACATGCTATACGCTGGAGCAGCGCATGATTATCCTGGGCTTTTTCCTGGATAAGGCAGATGAACTGAAACTGTTGCCAAATGGTGCAGAAGCTATTGCCGATTTGGCAGTGTTTTACAGCAGTGATGAATTTAAGATTCAGATGCAGGATATTTTTGCTGCCTGGGTATTTTATCCTGCTGCTCACGGACAATTACTGACAGGCATACTAAATTTTTTGCAGGAAAAAGGGATTTTTTCCGATGTATCTATGTTGATAAAACAGGCCTTGGAGTATGAGGAAAAATATTCTGATTATAGCAGGCAGATACAAGGCCTATTTGGAACAGCCATTGACAGGTATTGGCAGCAGGAATTTATATTTCGAGGTTTTCCTTTCCGCTTGGAAGGAAGCTTCCTGCATAATTATTTTTCTTATCTTCTGGCGTATAAGGTTTGGGAAATGTGCATTTATAGCTATTGTGATATCTGTGATGGCCAGATCACTAAAAATGATTTTTTAAATTTAGTGACTATATATAGTAAAAAGTTAGACCATATGAAGAATTTTTCAGGATATTTGGTAAAGTACACTGCTCCTTTTGAGGCAGAGCCTATAAAGCTGATGCAGGTGCTGCTGCGCTTGGAGTAAATAAGGCCTCTATGTATTTGTATTTGTTAAATATGTTCTGGAGTGATGGTTTGTGGTAATCTACAATAATATGGCTGCCATGTCGGTACTGAATGAAGCCAACAGGCAGAACAATAAGCTGTCCAATTCTATGGAGAAGCTGGCAGCAGGGCTGAAGGTGCGCCATGCCAGTGATGATGCTTCTGCCTACAGCATATCCGAGAAAATGCGTGTCCAGATACGGGCACTGAATCAGTGCTCGGAAAATGCCAATAAGGGGGCAGATATAACCAACGTAGCAGAGGGTGCTATGCAGAGCCAGGCGGAACTGCTGACCACCATCCGGGAACTGGCCTTGAAATCTGCCAATGGAGTATACAGTGATTCCGACAGAGCCATTATGCAGAAGGAAGTCAACCAGCGGCTGACGGAGATTGATGATATTGCCATGTCCACAAACTACAATGGCAGGTCTCTTTTGAATCAGGTTGAACTTGAGCGTACAGACATGGAGGTGATTCCTGGCTCCGCCACATTTAATACTGAGGCACCTGAAAGGCTGAACAGCATAGGGCTGATACCGGAACCGCATATCAAGCCTGCTGTTAAGGGAGGAATATTGTGCCACATGCCAGTCATGTCCTACAAGGAATTGTCAGATGGGCAGGTAGTCTATGATCCGTATAATTTTGCCTATAATCCCATGTCATCTGTGCCGGGCATTAATTCTACGGTATATGATGCCAACGGCAATCCATATACTGTAGTAAACAGCAATCAAACAGGAACTGGTCCGGCTGTTCCTGCCATAGAATATCCGGTGGGAAACACACCGCCAACATACATTCCCTTGGATGTGGCGGCAGGTACTCCGTCAGTGCCATCTGCGGGGGCAGCAGGATTTTTGCCTCATTCCAAGCATTATCAGGCATTGGGAACTGTCGGAACCAGCGGTACGGCAGCTGTGGCGGCAGGCACTACAAAAATTGTGCTTACCGGCACTTATCCTGCTACGCAGGAATATACTTATGATACGCTGCCGGATGGCAAGATGATTGCTTCAAAAACAAAAGCAAATTACGATAATCACAAGCAGATATATAATCTTGATTTTAGCAGCCTGGGCAATCTGCCAGCGGCATTGGATAAGCAAGGCTTTTCTGTTTTGTGCGATGGCTGCAAGCAGTTTGTTTCGGTTATGTTTGATGCAGGGAAGGCTGCCGGTACAGGCGAATACCATGCT
This sequence comes from Selenomonadaceae bacterium, assembly GCA_022786545.1. Taxonomy (GTDB): domain Bacteria; phylum Bacillota; class Negativicutes; order Selenomonadales; family Selenomonadaceae; genus Anaerovibrio. The sequence continues at coordinate 46,246 of JALFXV010000005.1, read as the reverse complement.
GGTACTGACACGGTATCAGGCTGCTATATTATAGGCGTGCAAGGAGCAGATAATTCATCAGATATAATCCGTGCCTTGGCTGAAGGATTGAATGGAGCAGCTGGTAATGCTTTGAGCAGCAATCCTGCTACAATTACATCGAAGCATAGTGTAAAGCTGAATACCTATACGGATGCGTCAGGAGAACTTAACTGTTATGTAGAAAAGACTGGTAATGCGTTATATATGTACAATGGTATAGCAGGGCAGCTGGATGTAATTCCTGAGCAATATATTTATACCAATTATATGAAGCCCAGCGGCAGCATGTATATTCAGGGAGATACTGCTGCTTCCGCCAATACTGCGTTGAAGCTGCCGAATACTACATTGGGGATGCTGTTTCCTGCCAGTGATAGCCGCTGGGCAGGCATTGAGCCGACAGAGGCGGATTACCCGGACCCCTGGCCCCATGAATATAATGGCTTGAGTGATGATGAAAAGAAGCAGAAATTCCGCAAGGAAGTATGGCCTTATCCTGAGGTGACGGATATAGAGCTGAGGACATGTATCAGCACCCAGCAGAAAGCGCATGATTTTCTGACTAATATCGACCAGGCCCTGCGCTACTTGGAAAACTCCATCACCACTATGGGTGCCCAGCACCAGCGGCTGGTTGTGATGAATGACAATATCGTCATCAGCCACGAAAATACTGCTGCTGCTGAAAGCACTATCCGGGATGCGGATATGGCAAAGGAAATGACCGCCTATGCCAAGTACAGCATCCTTGCCCAGTCATCGCAGGCCATGCTGGCCCAGGCAAATCAATCTGGCTCTAACATATTGAATCTTTTGCAGTGATGTGGCATAACTAAAACACAAATACATATTTATATCAAAATCCTGTTTCAGGTATACAACCACTTGAAACAGGATTTTTTATTTGTCAATTTTCTAAATTTTTGTCATCGTATTGATATTGATATCTTTATTTTTATAAAAATATCAATACGATGACAAAATATTAATATTTTATGCTATAATATCATTGAGGTGATAAAAATGATTAGACGTGATGTATATATGAACCAGCTTCATAGGCTTAGGGATAAAAATATCATAAAAGTAGTCACAGGCATAAGGCGTTGTGGCAAATCTACGCTGCTGCACATGTTTCAAAAGGAACTGGCTGAGCAGGGCATAGAGAAAGAGCGCATGATTGATGTCAACCTTGAAAGCGGTGATTTTCGCAAAATTCGTACCGCAGATGATTTATATGATTATGTTGAGCAAAAGCTGTATCCAGATAAAAATAATTATGTTTTTTTGGACGAGGTGCAGAATGTACCTGACTTTCAGCGGGCTGTAGACTGGCTATATGCCAAACCAGGAGTTGACTTGTATCTTACAGGCTCAAACGCCTATCTGCTGTCGGGAGAGCTTGCTACCCTGCTGTCCGGGCGTCACATGGAAATAAGGATGCTGCCTCTTTCCTTTGCTGAGTTTGTTTCTGCATCGCCTGATATCGGCAACCTGCCGCAGCTGTATTCCAAATACCTTGTGAACAGCTCATTTCCTGGCGTATTGGAATATCGGGAGCAGGATGATATACGTGCATATATTGAGGGCATCTACAACACCGTCCTCATTAAGGATGTTGCAACACGCAGGCGCATTTCGGATATAGCAATGCTCCAGAGCATTGTGGAGTTTATGTATGACAATATCGGCAACCTTTGCTCAGCAGTTAAAATTGCCGGTGCTATGACATCTGCTGGCAGGAAAATAAGCACTAATACAGTAGAAGGGTATATACAGGCTCTTGTGGACAGCTTCATCCTGTACAAGGCCAATCGTTACGATGTTCACGGCAAGGAACGTCTCAAAAACGGTGCAAAATATTACGCCGTAGATATTGGCTTGCGTAATTATTTGCTTGGGACAAGTTTTAGTGATGTAGGGCATATTCTGGAAAATATTGTTTATCTCGAACTGCTTCGCAGAGGAAATGAAGTATTTGTGGGGAAAGCTGGCAAATCAGAAGTAGATTTTGTCACTATTCACGATGGACAAAAGGCGTACTATCAGGTATCTCAGTCTGTCCTTGATGAAAATACCCTGCACCGTGAGCTTGCCCCTTTGCAGGGGATAAAGGATAATTATCCCAAGTATCTGCTAACTATGGATTATTTCCCGAATATTTCCTTTGAAGGTATCCAGCATGTCAATGTACTTGACTGGCTCTCAGCAATATGAATGATTCACCATACTTTCCATAGCTAACGCCGTCAGGCCTGTACCTGCCATAAAATTTCCATCCGGGCAGATACCACCTCAATACATACCGCTGGATGTTTGCTAAGTTTGTAAAAAATCATAAAATATGTAGAAAATTTTATGGAATGATGTTATAATGGTGAAATGTAATAGGTGAAATGGGCTGTTTTTACATAAATTAAGCTTGTATGTGGAGGTATACTTGTGGGAATTGATTTTGCAGATTTAGATGAAGGCCTTGATGCCGTAATTAAAGTTGTTGGTGTGGGCGGTGGCGGCAACAATGCCGTGAACTGCATGGTCTCCTCTGGAGTACAGGGCGTGGAGTTCATCGCCATCAATACGGATGCAGAGGTTCTGGAGGAGTCGCTGGCTCCTGTTCGCCTGCAGATTGGCAGGAAGGCAACCGAGGGCAAGGGGGCAGGTGCCAGGCCGGAGGTAGGCGAGAAGGCTGCCGAGGAAAACCGGGATGAAATCAAGGCTGCCCTTGAGGGGGCCGATCTGGTGTTTATTGCTGCCGGTATGGGCGGTGGCACAGGTACGGGTGCGGCTCCTATCGTGGCAGAGTGCGCCAAGGAGCTGGGAGCTCTGACTGTGGCAGTTGTTACCCGTCCTTTTGGCTTTGAGGGACTGATGCGCAAGCGCCGTGCCGAGGCCGGTGTGGCGAAGCTGGCTGAGCGGGTGGACAGTATCATTACCATTCCAAATGAGAAGCTGCTGGAGATTATTGACCGCAGCACTCCTTTTACCGAGGCATTCCGCATTGTGGATGATGTGCTGCGCCAGGGTGTACAGAGTATTTCCGACCTGATTAATGTACCGGGCTTTGTAAATCTTGATTTTGCTGATGTGCAGGCTATTATGAGCAACGCCGGTCCTGCCCTGATGGGCATTGGCGAGGCTTCCGGCGATGGTGCGCCTCTGTCTGCTGTAAAGGCTGCTGTGGAATCTCCTCTGCTGGAGGTTTCTGTGCAGGGTGCCCGGGGCGTTATCATGAACTTTACCGGTGCATCTGACCGCCTGAGCATGGCGGAGCTGAATGAGGCCAGCCTTGCCATTACGGAGGCTGCCCACAAGGATGCCAATATCATCTGGGGCGTGGCTACAGATGACAGCCTGGGGGATGTGGTCCGCGTGACTGTGATTGCCACTGATTTTGAGGGCCGTCAGGGTGCTTCTGCACCGGCTCCTTCTGCCAACCAGTTCTTTGGCAATCCTGCCGGTAATGCCGGTACGGCGGCAGCCCAGCCGTCCGCTCCGGGGATGCGCAGCTCTACCTTTGGCAATGATCCGAACCGCGGCATGCCAAATCAGGATTTCTTTACTGTTAATAACATTGATATTCCTGTCTGGATGCGCAAGAATAACTAATTCATTACTTTGAGCAATCTGAAGATCCTGTAGGGGTGCCTACAGGATTTTCTTTTAAAAGGCTTTTGGATTGAGGTGAGGCTGATGCGGAGATATACGGTTTTGCTGGTGGTTTCCTTTGTAATAATGCTGCTGGTGATTACCGGTACTATGTATATATCGGGAACAGGCAGTGACAGGGACAGAGGCAGGAAGCTGCTGGGGGCGATTACGGTTTACACGACACTGCCGACTGAAAATGTGACTTATCTGGCAGAAGAATATGAGAAGCTGCATAAGGTACAGGTGAATTTCGTGCCTTTGTCTGAGCAGGAGCTGGAGCAGCGGCTCAGGGAGCCGGGCAAGGCGGATATGGTCCTGGCGGATAGCAGGCTGCTGCGCCGGGCGGCAGGCCAGGGCTGGCTGGTGCCTTATTTGTCCGAGCACAGTGATGCGGTGGCCAGGAATCTCAAGGATGCCGGGGATTTTTGGATTGGAACCTGGTATGACCCGGTGGTTTTCTGCATTAACCGGGATTATATGCAGCGTAATGCCCGTCTGCCCCTGGGGTGGCGTGACTTGTCGGAGGCAAAGGGCATGCGCATAGGGATTACGGATTTTCTGGCGGCGGACAGTTCTGCCAACCTGTATTTTTTCCTGATTGCCCAATTTGGGGAGCAGGAAACGCTGGATTTGCTGAAAAAAATCCACCCTAACGTGGTGCAGTATGCCAAGTATCTGTCCACGCCTGTCCGCATGGCAGGCATGGGGGAGGTTGACCTGACGGTGGCGGTGCAGAGCGAGGTGCTCCGCTATATAGATGATGGTTATCCGCTGAAAATCATCCAGCCGGAGGAAGGTACGGCCTATACCCTGATTGGCACCGGTATCCTGCTGCATGCCCCGCATGGGGAGCAGGCCAAGAAGTTTTCCGACTGGCTTCTGACGGATGAGGCGCTGCTGGTGCTGCAGAGCAATAAATTTTATTTTGTGCCTACTAATCCCGCTACCCTTGCCTACAAGCGGCTGGCGGTGAGGAATCCTGTGCTGTTCAATCAGCTGGCGGATTTTCCCAAGGAAAAGCGGCAGGAGCTTTTGGACAGGTGGGTAAAGCAGGTGCGTCTTGCCAGCGGCGGCAATTAGTTGCTGGTAGCTGCTGATTGCTGGCAGATGAATAAATTGCTGGCAAAGGAATGAATGAGTGTATAACCCGGCACAGCCGGGGAAGGAGGATATGGATTGAAAGCAGGTTTTATTAGTCTGGGCTGTTCCAAGAATCTGGTGGATACGGAGGTTATGCTGGGGATTTTGCAGCAGAATGGATACGAGCTGGTGAATGAGCCAGCGGAGGCGGATGTGCTGATTGTCAATACCTGTGCTTTTATTGAGTCTGCCAAGGAGGAATCCATCACTACTGTGCTTACTATGGCGGAGTACAAGGAGCCGGGCAAGGGCAGGTGCAAATCCCTGATTATTGCCGGCTGCCTGGGGCAGCGGTACGGGCAGGAGCTTCTGGATGATTTACCAGAGGCTGACGGCATTATCGGTACCGGCTCCTGGCATCGCATCATGGAGGCCATTGAGGAAACGCTGGCTGGCAACAGGGTGGTTATCAACAGGGAAAATGAGATTATTTATGATGCTTCCGTGCCGCGGATTCCTACTACGCCGTCCTATACTGCCTATGTGAAGATTGCCGAAGGGTGCAACAACCGCTGTGCTTTCTGCGCTATCCCCCTCATCAGGGGCAGGTACAGGAGCCGCACTATTGAGGATATCCATCAGGAGGTGGAGACCCTGGTGGCAAAGGGCGTACGGGAAATCGTGCTGATTGCCCAGGATACTACCAACTATGGCCATGATATCTATGGCAAGCCAAGCCTGGCGCGGCTTTTGAAGGAGCTCTGCCGGATTGAGGGCATCAAGTGGCTGCGTACCCTGTACAGCTATCCTAAGTTCTTTACGGATGAGCTGATTGAGGTGATTGCCAGCGAGGAAAAGCTGGTGAAATATGTGGATATTCCCTTGCAGCATGCCAACGATGAAATCCTGCGGGCCATGCACAGGCCGGATACCAAGGCGGAGGTGACTGCTCTTTTGCAGAAGCTGCGGGAGCGGATTCCGGGGGTGGTTATCCGTTCTACGTTCATTGTAGGCTTCCCGGGGGAGACTGATGCCCAGTATCAGGAGCTGAAGGAGTTCTTGCAGCAGCAGCGGTTTGACCATGTGGGGATTTTTACTTATTCCCGGGAGGAGGACACGGCGGCAGCCGAGATGGCGGGGCAGGTGCCTGAGGAGGTCATGCAGGACCGCTATCATGATTTGAAGGCTACCCAGAGCCTGATTTCCCAGCAGCTGAATGAGGCGCTGGAGGGGCAGGTGCTGGACGTGCTGGTGGAAGGACATACAGAAGATGGAATGCCTTATGGCCGTTCCTATCGTCAGGCGGATGATGTGGATGACAGCATTTACATTGAGGATGACAAGACCAGCCAGGTTGGCGATATGGTGCAGGTACGGATTTTGCAGGGCTTTACTGAGGATCTGGTAGGCGAGCTGGTGCAATAAGGTTTTCTAATCTGATTTTAACTTGTTTCTCAGATAGTTTTCAGGGAGAAACTGTATAAATATACTCGTCAATACATAAACATATATATCGCTACATAAATATATATTGATGGATATTGACCAGGAACCGCACGATTTTGCTCGTGGGAGTTCAGTAAGGGGAGGATTGTCTTATGAATGTAAAAAAGTATTTTTTGAATGGAATATTGTCCGTGTGCGTGGTATCAGCACTGTTTGGGGCTGTGCCGGGGGTGGCAGGCGCCGAGGAAGCGGCAGCAGGGGAAGAGCTGGTCCCTCAGGCCCAGCAGGAACAGATTGAGTTCACCTACAAGCATACCAGTGCCCGCTATGGCTACAGCATACTCTGCCCGGTCAAGCCGAAGATTATTCCTGCCAGTGCCTATAATCCCGGTGACAAGGGGGAGGTAATGCTCTTTGCCGGTACTTATGACAACATCAAGAAGGGCTGGATTATCTGCATCAATGGCTATGATGACAAGGTGATTCCTGCTAATATCGGTACTATGCCTGAGGAGGAGGCAAAGCCGTTCTTGCAGAATTTTGCTGCTACCTACGGGCTGGCCTATGCCCAGATTGTGGAGATTCCGAACCGCAACGATGATGGCAGCGAGGCTGAGGGCAGCCGCTATGGCATCTGCGGGCCTACAGCAACTGAGGTTGAGGTGGACAGTGATGGCGATGGGGTGATGGACTCCGTGGCTGTGGCTGAGAACCAGATGATGAAGCTGTTCGTGCCTGGACAGTACGGCGGACATTTCGTGCTGGGGCTGATTGAGGAAAAGGGCCTGACCAAGAAGAATGTGGAGGAATTCATGAATGCCGGGCTTTATACCCTGCAGCAGTGGCCGACCTCCGGCTATGACAAGGCAAAGGCTGATGCTGGGAAAAAGGATAAAAAATAAATATAGAGGCACATAGATATAACAGTGCTGATAATACTGATAATGCTGATAATGCTGCCGTAGCCATGATGTGTATTTGTATTGCATGATGGCTGCGGCAGTTTTTTTAGTTTGCCTATTGATTTTTTTGACTTTTTGATGTATTATACTTTTTGTAGCTTGGCACTCGTCTTGTTAGAGTGCTAACAGGCTATAATAATTTGTTTAAAGTAAATTTACATAAAAAGGAGATAATTTTTTATGGCAAAGACAACCCATGAATTTCAGGCAGAGACTAAAGAGCTGCTGAATCTGATGATTCACAGCATTTATACCAATCACGAGATTTTTCTCCGTGAGCTGATTTCCAATGCGTCTGATGCTATTGACAAGCTGCATTTTGAGTCCTTGCAGAATCGGGATATTTTGGAGGGCAACGAGGACTATGAGATTTTCCTGGTGCCTGACAAGGAAAGCCATACCCTGACTATTTCCGATAACGGTATTGGCATGACAAAGGACGAGGTAGTAGAGAATATCGGTACTATTGCCAAGTCAGGCACCAAGGCCTTTCTTGAGCAGTTGCAGAAGGCAAAGGAGAACAATGCGGAGCTGACTGACAAGGAAATGATTGGCCAGTTCGGCGTAGGCTTCTACTCTGCCTTCATGGTGGCAGAGAAGGTGACCATCACTACCCGCAAGGCAGGCACCAGCGAGGCAGTTCGCTGGGAATCCACTGGTGACGGTTCTTATACTTTGGAGGACTGCGAGAAGGAAAGCCGCGGTACTACCATCACTATTACTCTCGGCAAGGAATTCTATGGGGATGAGGCGGAGGAAAACTTTACTGATACCTGGAATCTCCAGAATCTGGTAAAGAAGTATTCTGATTATGTGCGCTATCCAATCAAGATGAATTTTGAGACCGAGGAGATGCCTCGTGACGATGAGGGAAAAATCATCGAGGGCGCGGAGAAAATCAAGAAGATTGAGCTGAAAACCCTCAACTCCATGCAGCCGCTGTGGACAAAGAGCAAGAATGACATCACCAAGGAAGAATACACTGAGTTCATCAAGAATCAGTTCCATGAGTGGGAGGAGCCCATGGAGGTTTTCCACAACAAGGCTGAGGGTGGCGTAGAGTATACCTCGCTGCTGTATATCCCTGCCAAGGCTCCGTTCAACCTGTATCATACTGACTACGAGCCGGGGGTGCAGCTTTACTCCCGTCATGTGTTCATCATGGACAAGTGCAAGGATTTGCTGCCTGATTATCTGCGTTTCGTCAAGGGTTTGGTTGATTCTCCTGATTTGTCCCTGAATATTTCCCGTGAGCTTCTCCAGCAGAGCCGCGAGCTGAAGACCATCGGCAAGAATTTGGAAAAGACCATCCTCAAGGCTTTGGAGCGCATGTTGAAGAATGACCGTGAGAAGTACGAGAAGTTCTGGCAGGAGTTTGGCAAGTCCCTGAAGATTGGCATTTACAACAGCATGTACACCGGCAGCAACGTGATTGACAAGCTGAAGGAGCTGCTGCTGTTCGCTTCTTCCAAGGAGGGCAAGGAGGTTTCCCTCAAGGAGTACGTGGAGCGCATGCCGGAGAGCCAGAAGAAGATTTATTATGCTACAGGCACTGATAAGGCCACCATTGAGAAGCTGCCTCAGATGGAGCTCCTAAAGGAGAAGGGGATTGAGGTTCTCTACCTGCTGGACCCTGTGGACGAGTTTGCCATCGAGACCATCCGTACCTATGGCGACAAGGAGTTCCAGTCCATCAGCCGCGGTGATCTGGATTTGGATGATGCCGAGTCCCAGGAGGCCAAGAAGGAGACTGAGGAAATCGCCAAGAATAATGACGATCTGGTGAAGGATATCAAGGAAGTGCTGGGGGACAAGGTTGCGGAGGTTAAAATCAGCTCCCGCCTGAAGTCCGGCGCCGTGTGCCTGGTGGCTGATGCTATGGGGCCGAGCCTTTCTATGGAGCATACCTTTGCCGCTATGGACAACCCTATGTTCAAAGCAAAGCGGATTTTGGAAATCAATCCTAAGCACGACCTGTTCAGCAAGCTGCAGATTCTCCACGCCAACGGCAAGGACGATGCAGACTTCAAGGATTACTGCGATTTGCTCTACACCCAGGCCTTGATTATCGAGGGCATCATGCCTGAGAACCCTGTGGATTTCGCCAACAAGATTGCCAAGATGATGGCGAAGTAAAATATAGATAATATAGATAAGATAAATAAGATAAATAAGATAAAATGCCCCCTTCCATTGATTTGGGAGGGGGTATATAATTTATAGAGGAAAATTCTGTTCACATAAGGGGGAACGGTGATGATTGATTATCTGAAATCAAAGGCTCTGAAAGAATATCACAAGAAGCTGAATTTTGTCCTGCCTGATGAGGCTGTTGCAACCTTGATATACTGCTCACGGGTAACGCTGGCGGAAAAATATGCTTCTTTGCAGGAACTGGCGGATAAAACGCAGGATGAGAATTTGAAACGGAGTATTGCTGCCAGGCTGGCATCTGATAAGGAAGATTATGATAATCTGGTCAGGCAGGAAGCTGGTATTGTATTTGCCGTGGAGGATGCAAAGGAAGTCCCATTTGGTAAATTTCCTTCCTTTGAGGAAGCTTATGAAGCTGGCAGGAAACTGGGAAAGAAATTTCGCATTTTAAGGGAGTCTGTTTTGTCCGCTGATTCTGGCGAAGATGATGAGGATGAATCTGATAATGTCATAGGCGGTGTCAGCTACAATGCAGAAGCACAAATGACATGGTTCACCTATGATGCCGATAAAGAAATCAATAGCTTGGAATATTGTGTCAATAGTTTTGAGGGCAAGCCTTTTTGGATGCCGCATCCTTTTCGCACAGGAGACAAGGTTAAGTTTTGTTATGAGGGCGAAGATGAGCAGGCAGGTATAGTTGGCAATCAGGACACTGACCAGTGGAATGAGATGATTTTGGAGGGCATTAAGGAAGGTACTATAGATGCAGAGGAAACGCTTAATGTTTTAGTGGAGTACCCAGAACTTTTTCCAGGTGCTCATAGCCATGTCCTGGTGATGGATTTGGAATACGCGGATTGAGAATGTGAATATATGGTGCAGGCAATAACTGACGTGTAAATAAACGGTGTCAGGAGGTTGCCTGCACCTTATTTTTTTACAAAAAATTAACAAAACCTGTCAAAGAGATTTTACATAAAAATCGTATGATAAAGTCATATTTATGACAGGAGGGATTTCATGCAGATTAAGAGGATGGGGAACAGGCTATGGCTGGCGGTGCTTCTGCTGGTGGCTGCTTTGTCCCTTGCCGGATGCGGTATGTCGGCAGGGAATGACGGGGCGCAGCTGAGTCAGGAACAGGCAGCCGGTCTTGAGAAGCTTGGCAAAATCAATGTGATTTCCAGAGAGGATGGCTCTGGCACCCGGAGTACCTTTGCGGAGCTGGCCGGCTTTGCCGGTGGCGGCAAGGGAGCGGATATGACCAGGGAGGATGCCGCTATAGCGGATAATGCGGATGCGGTTGTCCGCCAGGTGGCAAGCGATGCTTCTGCTATCGGCTATGCCTCCTACGGTACGGTGCGTTCTGCCGCTGATGTGAAGATTCTTACGGTGAATGGCTTTGATGTGGCTTCCGGCAAGGGAAGCTATCCGCTGCGGCGGTCTTTTTATCTGGCCTACAGCGGCCGCCTGAGTGATTTGGAGCAGGATTTCCTGACCTATGTCACCGGGGCAGGCCAGGAGCTGGTGGGCAAATCCTTCGGGGCTGTTGCCAAGGCGGACAGGTTCGTGTCCAATCAGGCGGCAGGGCAGCTGAAAATCATCGGCTCCACATCAGTAGCACCGCTGATGTCGGAGCTGGCGGATGCCTATGGGCGCATCAATACCCATGCTGCTGTCAGCGTGGTGCCGTCCAATTCATCCGATGGCCTGACCAGGACCATGCAGGGGGAGTGCAGCTTCGGCATGGCTTCCCGGGAGCTGAAGGACTATGAGAAGGAGCTTTTGAATTATCGGCTGATTGCCAGTGATGATATTGTGGTGATTGTCAACAAGGATAATCCCCTGACCAATATCACCCTTGAGCAGCTGAAGGGGATTTATACGGGAGAGCTTGCCAGCTGGCAGGAGCTTTCCGGGAAATGATGGCAATACCACTGTGAATGTTATATGGAGGAGAGACAATGGAAGGAATGCAGATTGCATTTGGTTTGCTGGGCGGACTGGCAGTCTTTATCTACGGCATGAATATGATGAGCGAATGCCTGCAAAAGGCTGCCGGGGAGAAAATGAAAAGCATCCTGGCGATGCTGACGCGGAACCCATTGCTGGGTGTGCTGGCAGGTGCCCTTACGACGGCGGTGCTGCAGAGCAGCAGTGCCACCACGGTTATGGCTATCGGCTTCGTCAGCGCGGGGCTGATGAGCCTGCCCCAGGCGATTTCGATTATACTGGGTGCCAACATCGGTACCACCATGACGGCGCAGATTATCGCCTTTAAGATTAGCGATTATATCTACCTGATTGTCTTTTTGGGCTTTGCTATGTCCTTTGTCAGCAAGTCGGAAAAGGTCAAGAATATCGGTCAGACGATTTTTGCCTTTGGTCTCTTGTTCTTGGGAATTGAGACCATGGGGCATGTGATGAAGCCGCTGGCCTACAGCCCGGTGTTCACCAACATGATTGCGGAGGTAAGCGATATTCCTGTGCTGGGGGTGCTGGTAGGTACCCTGATGACCTTGGTGGTGCAGAGCAGTAGTGCCACCATTGCGGTGCTACAGAATTTTGCGGTACAGGCAGGCCCGGATGGCGTAACCAGTATCCTGGGGCTGGCAGGGGCTATCCCTGTGCTGCTGGGTGATAATATTGGTACTACCATCACCGCCTTGTTTGCCGCCGTGGGACAGTCGAAGAATGCCAAGCGGACGGCAGTGGCTCATTGCGTGTTCAATATTTCCGGCTGCCTGCTGTTTATCTGGTTTGTAAATCCTTATGCGGCATTTATTCAGAGCATTTCTCCATCCGGGCCGGAGGTGGAGGTCATCTCCCGGCAGATTGCCAATGCCCACACGATTTTCAATATCACCATGACCTGTGTCTGGGTGGGCCTGATTAACAAGGTAATGGTGCCTATCGTCATGCGAATTGTGCCGGAGGGGGAGGCAAAGGTCTCCGAGAATCCTATGGAGCCGCAGTATCTGGACAGCAATCTCATCAGCCAGCCATCTGCTGCCTTGCAGCTGGTGGCCAAGGAAGTCATGCATTGCAGTGAAATTGTACAGGGGCTGATTGGCAATACCAGGGAGCTTGTGAAAAAGGACGATGCCGGTCTGCTGGCCGGTATCTATGAGCAGGAGGCGGCTGCCAGAAATTTGCATGAGAGGATTACGGAGTACCTGGCAGACCTGTTCTCAGCCGGTGTGCTGACAGAGGAACAGGCAACCCAGACGGCAGGGCTCATGTATGTGCTGAGCGATGTGGACAGGCTTGCCATCCTCTGCGGTGATGCGGCACGGGCTGTGCAGGAGAAGATAGACAAAAATTATAAGTTCTCCAAGGAAGCCAGGAAGGATTTGGAAAAAAGCCTGCAGCTGGTGGAGGAAATGTACCACAATGCCCTCAGTGTCATGGAGACCGGCAGCAAGGAAGATGTAAAGGCCATTTTCAAGAAGAAGATTTTGATTCGCGACCTGGATATCTCCATGCGCAAGGCTCACATGTCCCGTGTCAGCAAGGGCAAGTGCGCTGCCAACCTGACTGTGCCGTACAACAAGCTGCTGCATATTATTGACCGCATGGGCAACAACTGCGTGAATATTGCGGATACTGCCCTGAAAAAAGTAAATTTGCAGTATTTTACTGCCCTTGAAGCGTAAAATATAGCTTATGCTTTTTAGTGCATAATTGACGAACCCGGTATGACTGTACCAACGAAAACGCGCTCTCGCTCCTAGTTGTGCCTCGCGTTACTAACATTCATCTATCGCCTTTGGCTCTGATGAATGAAGTAACGAGGCGCAACAAGGGTTTTCTTATGGTACATGTCATACCGGGTTCTTGCTTCCAGCCCGCCTGTAAAAAGGCATTTACAATAGTTATTGCGACTTATATGCTGCTGTTGCGGAAGGCGGTGGGGGTGGTGCGGAAGCTTTTCTTGAATTCCCGGGAGAAGGCGGAGTAATCCGTGAAGCCGCACTGGTAGCAGAGCTCCGTAATGGGGATATCGGTGGAGGCCAGCAGGCTCTTGGCCAGCAGGAGCCTTTTGCTGTTGATGTACTGATGGATGCTGAAGCCGGTATCTGACTTGAACTTGCGCATCATGTAGAACTTGCTGAGGTAGGCCGTTTCTGCCAGGGTGTCAATGGACAGGTCCTCGGTGAGATGGCTGTTGATGTAGGCAAGGATTTGCTGGATTTTCCTGTCACAGGAAACGCTGGAAAGCTCCAGCTCGTTGTCCAGGATGGCCCGGTTCAGGAGGATCAGAAATTCCACAAAGAGCACTTCTGTGTACAATTCGTTGCCGTAGCCCTGCTGATGGGCAACTGTTTCCAGCTTGTCCATGTGAAACAGCAGGTCATGGCTTTTGCCGGGAGGCGCATGCATGACGCTGGAGGCTTCCCTGGCAGAGTGAAAGCACTGTGCAAGGTTGCATTTGCCCTGTCCGCACCTAGCGAGAAAATCCGGCGAGACGTAGATGACAATCCTTTCGTAGGTCTTGCCGGGCACAGTAACGGGGCGGTGTATCTCCCCGGCGCTGACAAAGAGGATATCCCGTGGTTTCAGGGGGTAGGTTCTTCCTTCGATGATGTAGGAGGCTTCGCCCCCCAGGAACAGGATGATTTTGTGGAAATCGTGGTAGTGGAAGGGTATTTCCTGCAGGGCGGCATCCTTGAGGCGGAAAACGCGGAAGCCTTGCAGGAGATAGCCTTTTTTATCATATTCATTCATAACTATTGCTCCTTGTTTTTTGTGAAGCTGGTTATCTGCTTTGTTATTGACTTTAAATATTATAGGACATTTTTTGCAATATTTACAGCACTTTTTATATATTAAATGTAAATATTGCCTGCTATAATGTACACAACATGAGATGTGAAAGCCTGATAAAACAATGATTTAGGGCTTGACGTTGTAGGAAGGGGAAATCAGAAATGCTGCAGATGGATATTTTTAATTTTCATAGAGTCGAATATATCGTTGTGGACACCGGGATGGCGGTTTTGGATCGGGCAGGTATTGCCAGGCTGGCCAGCTATGGTCAGGGAGTAGGGGCAGACCGGGTTCTGCTGGTGGACAAGTCCCTGGGGCAGCTGGTGGCGGCAGCAGACGGCAAGGGCTGCTGGCAGATGGTTTCCGCCTATGATTGCCAGGTGGCCAGGGCGGCATTGGGCAATATCGAGCTGCCGGAGGGCATGTACCGCAGTGAGCTGCGGGTGACGGATTATTTCCTGGGCAGGCTGCTGGCAAAAGAGGGCGGCATGAAGATTGCCGGCTGAGGAAAACTGCATACCGGGATATGTGATATTTCGATATGATATGTGATATGGGATATGTAATATGTGATATTGCGATATGATGTGTGATATGCGATGGATAATTGATTTTGTGAATTTTGTGAAACGCTGTAAGAATGGCTGTGAGCCTTTGCCTTACAGCGTTTTTTTGCGTGCAAAAGGGAATTTACTATAAAACATATAAAAAAAGTATAAAATTTTATAGTAAACATATTGACAAAGTATGCTAGTAAAGCTATACTATCAACATCACCTGATTCACATATCAAAAAGATAGGTAAATCAGTGCTGAGAGCAGTTATCTTTCCCAATTCCTGGGCGGGGATTTGCCTAAGAGGTTCCGAAAACTGCACGCAGGATGAAACAGGCAGGAGTGACAGGGCAGCGAAAAACACAGGGCTGCCGGGGCGGCCTGCCAACGCGTGAAGTAATATGCGAAATGGCTTGCGGGCCGTTTTCGGAGCTTCTTATCCCCTGATGGGACCGGGTGAGGACAACTTGCAGGAATTATATTTTATTTTGGGCGGCAGCTGGCAGGCGCAATTATCATTTTATTTTCTGTCAGTGTGCCGGGAAAGGAAGGTGCTGGTTATGGCAGCATTAGCAGCGGAGCCTCATGAGCTTCTGGTTCAGAAGAAGGGCTTCTTGAAGAACGAGGATTGGTGGGCCGTGTGGCTGGGACTTTTGATTTTCAGCTTGGGGGCCGGGCAGATTGCAGGGGTTGACCTTCTGGGCTGGGTGGCCAAGTTCGGCGTCTGGTCAGATGTGACCAAGGCGGTTGCCCCTAATAGCAAGGCATTTGCCTTTTTGGGAGCAGGCGGCTCCCTGATACTGACCTATGGTTTCCTTTTGGCATTGACTACCCTGGGAGCATGGTTCATGGGCAATTCCGTGAAGCGGTTTGCCGCAGGCTTCACGGTGCTGTTCTGGGTGACGGTGGCAGCCAATACCCTGGGCAATTACGCTTATCTGGCGGCTACGCCTAACACCCTTGAGAAGTTCGGTATTTCCTGGTCTTTGGGGCTGGGTGAGCTGGGTTTCGTTATCGCTTTGGCAGTGGGGCTGATTATCGGCAACTTCTTCCCCAAGGCGGCAGCTTTCCTGTCCGTGGCGGCAAAGCCTGAGTGGTATATCAAGACAGGCATCGTCATCCTGGGCATGACCATCGGCATCAAGACCGTAGGGGCTATGGGGCTGGCCAGCACCGTTATCTTCCGCGGCATCTGCGCCGTAGTTGAGGCGTATCTGATTTACTGGCCGGTAGTGTACATCCTGTCCCGCAAGGTATTCAAGTTCACCCCTGAGTGGGCTGCCCCGATGGCCTCCGGCATTTCCATCTGCGGCGTGGCAGCAGCTATTGCTACCGGCAGCGCCATCCGCGCCAGGGCTATTGTGCCGACAATTCTTTCTTCCGTAAATATTGTTTTCGTGGCTGTGGAGCTTCTGGTTCTGCCGTGGGTGGCTAGTACCTTCTTTGCTGATGACCCGCTGGTGGCAGGCGCCTGGATGGGCCTGGCTGTCAAGAGTGACGGCGGTGCTATTGCTTCCGGTGCCATTACCGATTCCCTGATTCGTGCCAAGGCGCTGGCTGAGTATGGCATCAATTATCAGGAGGGCTGGGTGCTGATGGCAACCACCACCGCCAAGGTATTTATTGATGTGTTTATCGGTATCTGGGCTTTTGTGCTGGCAGTTGTCTGGTCCGTATTCCCTGTGCTGTCAGGCCGCAAGAAGGGTGAGAGCTACAAGGTTTCCGTCAGGGAAATCGGCGACCGCTTCCCTAAGTTCATTTTTGGCTTCCTGGCTACCTTCCTGATTTTGTTCACTTGGGGCCTGTCTGATGAGTCCATTGTCAAGGCAGCCACCGCAGGTGCCGGTCAGGCAAATCTGCTCCGTGCCATTTTCTTCGGCTTGTGCTTCTTCTCCATCGGCCTGATTACTGATGTGCGCAAGCTGTGGGCAGAAGGTTTGGGACGCATTGTAGGCGTTTATGCCATCGCTCTCTTCGGCTTCATTCTCTGGGTAGGTCTGGGGATTTCCTATCTGTTCTACCACGGCATCCTGCCGCCGGTAGTAGCAGGATAATGGACTGCAATAGCCGCGGATTGGTAAAATACTGGTAAAAAGTACTTTTGCAGATGATATTTATGATATAAAGTTGGGAGGAAAATATTATGGCAAATCCGGCAGTTACTTATGAGGATTTTAATGCAGAGGAAACCACAGCTCATGAGGAGCATATTGAGATTATCCGTCAGGAGGCTGAATGGTTTGACCTGACACCGATTGAGAAGAAGCTGTGCGGTGCTTCCCTGGGACTGGGGATTGCGCTGCTGGCAGTATTCCTGGTGGCTTTCCGCCTGTAATATATGAATATATGCAGCATTTTCAGGCAGGGTGAAATATCCCTGCCTTTTTGCTTGTAAATTTTCCTGTGCGTTGACAGGTTTTTATAGTTTCTGCTATCATGTAATGGGTGCTTAGCGAGGATTTTCAGTTTTTGTCGCTAGGCAATTTCATGTTCCTATGGTAAAATAGGATTGTGTGTGTTGATATGCTTATCTTTTGATAAGTTATATCCTATTTGTTTTATTGCTGTTGCCACGGCTGCCGCCAGGCAGGAATGGCAAGGATTTTTTGGGAGAATTAGCATAAGTTTGTGATTTGCGAAGGGAAAGTGATGACGCAATGAAGGTATCCATTGTCATGGGCAGTGATTCTGACTGGCCAATTTTGAAGCCCGCTTATGAATTGTTGAAGAAGTTTGACATCGAGGCAGAGGTAGTAGTTGCTTCTGCACATCGTACTCCTGCCAAGGTCAGGGAGCTGGTGACTACTGCTCCTGAGCGCGGTATAGGTGCATTTATTGCTGCTGCCGGTGCCGCTGCGCATCTGGGCGGCGTTATTGCCAGCTATACCACTTTGCCTGTTATCGGCGTGCCAATCAATGCCACTCCGTTAAACGGCATGGATGCCCTCCTGAGTACGGTTCAGATGCCGTCTGGCATCCCTGTTGCCACTATGGCTGTCAATGGTGCCAAGAATGCAGCGATTTTTGTTGCCCAGATGTTTGCCCTCTCTGATGAGGAGCTGGCCAGAAAGCTGGCAGATTATCGCGCCAAGATGGTAGAGGAAGTAGAGAAGAAGGCTGCCCGTGTTGAGCAGCAGCTGGGCTGATCAGCTCTATAGGAACAACTATATAAAAAATCAAAAGCTCTATAAACGATTATATTAACAGACTGCTTCCTATATTGAAAAAGTATCAAGTACGAAGTATTAAGTACGAAGTGCAAAATACAGGGTATGGGAGAGGCGGTTCACAATAAGGTTAGGAGAAAAAGAACAACAATGTATAGTGTAGAAGTTGAAGGAAACAAGTGGAAAGAGGAATGTGGCGTCTATGGCGTGTATTCCCGTTCTGCTGAAGCTGATGTTTCCGGTATGACCTATCTGGGGTTGTATGCCTTGCAGCATCGCGGCCAGGAAAGTGCCGGTATTGCCATTACAGATGGTGCATGGATGGATGTAACCCGTGGCATGGGGCTGGTAAATGAGGTTTTCCGCCATCAGGTGCCTCACATGGACAACCAGTATATCGCCATCGGCCATGTGCGTTATTCCACTACAGGCTCCAGCATGCTGGCAAATACCCAGCCTCTGATGGTGAATTATTCCGGCGGCAAAATCAGCCTTGCCCACAACGGCAACCTGACTAACGCCACGGAAATCCGCCGCGAGCTGGAAGAAACAGGCACTATTTTCCAGACTACCATTGATTCCGAGGTTTTTGTCAACCTGATTGCCCGTTCCCGAAAGGCCACTGTGGAGGAAAAAATCAGCGAGAGCCTGAACAAGATTGAGGGCGCATACTGCCTGACTATCATGACGGAGAACAAGCTGATTGGCGCCCGTGACCCTCAGGGCTTCCGTCCGCTGTGTCTGGGCAAAATCGGCGAGGATACCTGGATTTTGTCCTCCGAGAGCTGCGGCCTGGATGTAGTAGGGGCGGAGTTTGTCCGGGATATTGAGCCGGGCGAGATGGTTGTCATTGACGATGATGGTGTAAAGAGCTACAAGTTTGCTGAGCCTAAGCTGAACATGTGCGTGTTTGAGTACATTTATTTTGCCCGCCCGGATTCTGTGCTGGACGGCCTCAGCGTACATGAGGCCCGCTTTGAGATGGGCAGGGTACTGGCCAGGGAAACCAATTACAAGGCAGACATTGTTATCTCCGTGCCTGACTCCGGCAATACCGCCGCTTCCGGCTACGCTTATGAATCCGGCATCCCTTATGTGGAGGGACTGGTAAAGAACCGCTATATTGGCCGTACCTTTATCCAGCCAACTCAGAAAAAGCGTGATACGGCAGTGAAGCTGAAGCTGAATGCCATTTCCTCTGCCGTCAAGGGCAAGTCCGTGGTGATGATTGATGACTCCATCGTCCGCGGCACCACCAGCGGCAAGATTGTCCGCATGCTGAGAAATGCCGGTGCCAGGGAAATCCACATGTGCATCAGCTCACCGCCGATTGTTTATCCTTGCTACTACGGCATTGATACCTCTGTCCGCAAGGAGCTGATTGCCGCCACCAAGAGCGTGGAGGAAATCCGTGACTATATCGGGGCTGACTCCCTGCACTTCCTGTCCTTGGATGGCCTGAAGCACTGCATGAGCAAGCTGGGGCCTGACCATATGTGCTATGCCTGCTTCGATGGGGGCTATCCGATTGAGCAGAAGTCCGCATCTCCTGCGGAGCATGACAAGTACGTTTTTGAGCAGCGAAAAAAGTAAGAATTTGCTGATGAGAGCAGAATATTTCCGGGGCTATGCACCCCGGGGGATATTGTGCCCCGTGTGATAAATTGTTTTGGAGGATTGTATGGAAAAGAAACTGACTTATCGAGATGCAGGTGTGGATATTGATGCCGGCAATCTGTCCGTAAAGCTGATTAAGGACAGCGTAAAGGCTACCTATCGCCCGGAGGTGCTGGGTGATCTGGGTGGCTTTGGCGGTCTTTTTGCCATGAGCACCAAGTACAAGGAGCCTGTGCTGGTATCCGGCACTGACGGCGTGGGCACCAAGCTGCGCTTTGCCTTTATGCTGGACAAGCACGATACCATCGGCCAGGATGCCGTGGCCATGTGCGTAAACGATATTCTGGTACAGGGCGCAGAGCCTCTGTTCTTCCTGGATTACCTGGCTGTAGGCAAGCTGGAGCCGGAGCAGGTGGCAGACGTGGTCAAGGGCGTGGCCAATGCCTGCAAGGAGTCCGGCTGTGCGCTGATTGGCGGCGAGACTGCCGAGATGGCCGGTTTCTACGCCGAGGGCGAGTACGATATTGCCGGTTTTGCCGTAGGTGCAGTGGAGAAGTCCAAGATTATTACCAGCGAGAAGGTAAAGGCAGGGGATGTTATCCTGGGCCTGCCATCCTCCGGCGTGCATTCCAACGGCTATTCTTTGGTGCGCAAGATTGTCTTTGATGTGAAGGGCTTCAAGGGTGATGAGTACATTGATGAGCTGGGCAAGACCATCGGCGAGGAGCTGCTGACTCCTACCCGTCTCTATCCTAAGTCCTGCCTGCCGCTGATTGAGAAGTTTGATATTCACGGCATGGTGCATGTAACTGGCGGCGGCTACTATGAGAATATTCCTCGCGCCCTGCCTGAGGATATGGGTGCCGAGATTGATGCTACGGCATGGCCGGTGCCGCCTATCTTCAAGCTTTTGAAGGAATGGGGCAACGTGGACTGGCATGAGATGTACCGTACCTTCAACATGGGCATCGGCATGATTATCATCGCTGCTGCTGACGAGGCGGAGAAGATTAAGGCTGACCTGGAGTCCCGTGGCGAGGCAGTTTATGAAATCGGCAAGGTAACTCAGGGCAGCCATGAAGTAATTGTTAAGGGCGGCGTATTTGATGAGTAAGCATATTTTAGGTATTCTCTGCTCCGGGCGGGGCTCCAACATGCAGTCTATCATGGCGGCTATTGAGTCTGGGCAGATTAAGGCGGAAATCGGCATTGTCCTCACGGACAAGCCGGAGGCCCGTGCCTTGCAGGTGGCAAAGGACGCCGGGATTAAGAGTGTCTGCGTCAACCGCAAGGAGTGCACCAGCCAGCAGGAGTTCGAGGAGAAGCTGGTGGCAGAGCTCAAGGCTGCCAATGTTACATTGGTGGTGCTGGCAGGCTTTATGCGCATCCTCAGCCCGTACTTCGTGGATGCCTACCGGCATCAGATTCTGAACATCCATCCGTCCCTGCTGCCATCCTTCGGTGGTGCCCATGCCCATCGTGATGTGCTGGCTTATGGCACCAAGGTGTCCGGCTGCACTATTCACTTTGTAGATGAGGGCATGGACCACGGACCGATTATTTTGCAGGACACTGTGCCGGTGCTGGACGGTGATACGGAGGAAACTTTGGCAGCCCGGGTGCTGGAGAAGGAGCATGTTCTCTATCCGAGAGCCATTGAGCTCTTTGTGGATGGCAGGCTGGAACTGCTGGATGAACGTCATGTCCGCATAAAAGACTAATTTTACATATAAAAGTGCAAAAGGAGATAACTACTATGAAAATCAAGCGTGCATTAATCAGTGTATCCGACAAGACAGGTGTGGTAGAGCTGGCACAGAAGCTGCATGCAGCAGGTGTGGAAATCGTTTCCACCGGTGGCACCATGAAGGCTCTGAAGGAAGCAGGCATCCCTGTTACCTACGTCAGCGATGTTACCGGCTTCCCTGAGATTATGGATGGCCGCGTAAAGACCCTGAATCCTTATATTCACGGCGGCATCCTGGCTGTCCGTGATAACCCTGCCCATGTAAAGGCCATGCAGGAGCATAAGATTACCGGCATTGATATGGTAGTAGTAAATCTCTATCCGTTCAAGGAGACCATCTCCAAGCCTGATGTTACTCTTGCCGAGGCCATCGAGAACATCGATATCGGCGGCCCTGCCATGATTCGTGCTGCAGCCAAGAATTTCAAGTTTGTTACTGTTGTCACCAATCCGGCCCGCTATGACGAGGTTGCAGCATGTGTGGCAAAGGACGGCTGCGTAGGCGGCATGCTCCGCATGCAACTGGCTCAGGAGGCATTCCAGCATACCGCAGAGTATGATAATTGCATTCAGAATTATCTGATGGAGCAGGTGAATAAGTAATGAATATTTTAGTAGTAGGCAGCGGTGCCCGTGAGCATACCTTGGTATGGAAGCTGGCACAGAGCGAGAAGGCTGACAAGATTTATGCTGTGCCGGGCAATCCGGGCATGGCGGAGCTGGCTGAGTGCATTGAGGGCGTGTCCATTACGGACAATGCAGCCCTGGTGAAGCTGGCCCAGGAAAAGCATGTGGAGCTGGCCGTGGTAGGCCCTGAGGTGCCGCTGACCAATGGCGCGGTGGATGCCTTTAATGCAGCCGGTATCAAGGCTTTTGGCCCGGTGCAGGCAGCAGCCGAGATTGAGGGTTCCAAGTCTTTCTCCAAGAATCTCATGAAGAAGTACAATATCCCTACTGCCAAGTATGAGGTGTTTACCGAGGCTGAGGCGGCCAAGGCATATATCAAGGCAGAAGGTGCGCCTATTGTCATCAAGGCTGACGGCCTGGCAGCAGGCAAGGGCGTTATCGTTGCCATGACTTTGGAGGAGGCTCTTGGTGCCATCGATGAAATCATGGGCGACAAGGCTTTCGGCAGCGCAGGCAGCCGGGTAGTGGTTGAGGAATTCATGGCTGGCGAGGAAGTTTCCGTGCTGTGCTTTACTGACGGCAAGACTATCCTGCCGATGGTGCCTTCCCAGGACCACAAGCGTGTCTTTGATAACGACCAGGGGCCGAACACCGGCGGCATGGGTGCTTATGCACCTGCTCCTGTGGGCACGCCTGAGCTGCTGGCCCAGGTGCAGAAGGAGATTTTGGAGCCAACCATCAAGGCGATGGAAGCAGAGGGACGGCTGTACAAGGGCTGCCTCTATGCCGGGCTGATGGTAACTGAGCAGGGGCCAAAGGTGGTTGAGTTCAACGCCCGCTTTGGTGACCCGGAGACTCAGGTGGTGTTGCCGCTTCTGGAGAGCGACTTGGTTGAGGTTATGCTGGCCTGCATCGACGGCAAGCTGGCTGAGACCGAAGTGAAGTGGAGCAAGGGGGCGGCTGTCTGCATCGTTATGGCAGCCGGCGGCTATCCGAAGTCCTATAACAAGGGTGACGAGATTACCGGCCTTGCCGATGTGGCAGCTGATGGCAGCATGGTATTCCATGCCGGAACCTCCGCCAAGGATGGCAAGATTTATACCAACGGCGGCCGCGTGCTGGGCGTTGTCTCCAAGGCTGACGGTATCAAGGAAGCTGTGGACAAGGCTTATGCCGGTGTGGCAAAGATTTCCTTCAAGGATGCCCACTTCCGCCACGATATTGCCCACTGGGCATTGGAAAGACTGGCAAAGTAGGCAGTAAAAATGCCAAAGGGTAACTAGAAAAGCAATTTTGCTTTTGGATAAAGCACTTATGAGAACTGTTTCATTAGTTTTCATAGGTGCTTTTTTACATGCGGGCCTAATATGCTTTCTGTCCATGCAAAAAAGGATAAAATAATAGAAAATATATTGCAAATTACATTTACTTACTATACAATTAAGCGTGGGAGGGGGGGCCTCTGATGCAAGGACGAAGAAGCGGTATCTGGGTATTGCTGTGTATTTTCCTGATAGCAGGGCTGGGGATAGCCTGGCATGTTTATGATATATTGTCTCCGGGGCGGGTGCTGACCATATATTGCTGGGATAGCACCTTTAAGGAGATTATGGCAAAGTATTATCCTGCTTATGATCCTGCCACGGAAATGATCGGGGATGTGAAGGTGCATTGGGTAATTCTGCCCAATGATAATAGTGTTTATCAGCGCAATCTTGATAAGGCATTGTTTAACAATGACAAATTTAATTCCAATGACAAGGTGGACATGTTTCTGGTGGAAGCTGATTATGTGCGCAAATATACTGATAATGACTATGTGACGATGGATATAGAGAGCCTGGGCATAGCTGAGGCGGAGCTGTCCGGGCAGTTTGCTTATACGCGGCAGCTGGCGATGGATAGCAGCGGCCATATACGCGGCATTACCTGGCAGGCTACGCCGGGGGTGATGATTTATCGGCGGGATATAGCCCGGCAGGTGCTGGGCACTGACAAGCCGGAGGAGGTTCAGGGCTATGTGGGTGATTGGCAGGCCTTTAACCAGACGGCAGCCAGGATGAAGGAGGCAGGGGTTTCCATGCTGGCAGGATATCTGGATACCTATCGCGTATTTTGGTCAGGTGTGGAAAAGTCCTGGCTGAACAGCGAGGGCTGCCTGGTGATTGATGAGAATATGAAAAAATGGCTGGCGCAGACCTCGGAGTTTACCAGCAGGGGATACAATCATCCTTATAGGCTCTGGAGCGAGGGCTGGCAAAACCAGGTACGGCTCAATACATTCTGCTATTTTGGGCCTTCATGGCTGATGCAGTATGTTTTGGCTGAACAGGCAAGGGATGATGAACAGCCAGGCAGCAACACTTATGGAAAATGGGCAGTTTGCCAGGGACCTGAGCCTTTTTACTGGGGCGGGACCTGGATTTGTGCTGCTAAGTACACGGACAATCAGGAGCTGGTGGCAGATATCATGCGCACCATCTGCTTAAATCAGGAAGTTCTTGACAGGATAGCAAGGCAGGGGCCGGAATTTGTCAATAATGTGCAGGTGATGCAGTCACTGGCAAAGGACGATTCCTACGGCATGGCCTTTCTTGCCGGTCAGAATCCTATGGAGCTTATGCTGGCGGGGGCGGCTGGGATTAATGCAGGGCAGGTTTCTCCCTACGACCAGGGAATCCATGAGTCTTTTCAGAGCAGTGCCAGGGCATATTTTGACAACAGTATTTCCCGGGAGGAGGCCTGGCAGATGTTTTTGGCGGCAGTCTGGCATGCCTATCCGGAGCTGCAAAGCATGCTCATTTCCCATGTGGAAGATGGCAGGAATGGAGGCTGATGGCTGTGAGTGTGTTCAGCAAAGCACCTGGCAAAGTGTTTGTGTGGCTGCTGGCTGCACTTTCCCTGCTGCTGTCATGGGGAGCAGAAGGCAGCTCAGTTGATGCTATGCCGCTGGATGGACAGTGGAAGTATTATGACAGGGGGGAAATAGATCCCCTCCTGACTACTATAACCAGCGGTAATGTCAATCTTATGTATGATGACAAACGTTGGATAGAGTGTAGCCTGGAGGATGATTTTGAGTTTTCACCTCAATCCAATGGCGTCATATTGAGTACGAGGCTGCCGAAAATTTTGCGCCTGAATAGCCCGGCATTATTTTTTGTCACCCGGAATGAGGCTGTGCGGGTATACCTTGATAGCGAGCTTTTGTATGACGGGCAGGATTTTTGGCGGAATCGCCATGTTTATGGCAATCGCTGGCATCTGGTGGATTTGCCGGATAATTACATGGGGAGGCAGCTGACCTTTCAGCTGTATGCGGAAAATCAGAAGGACTTGGGACGCCTGATGCATGTGTCCGTGGATGAAGGCATGGTGCAGATGCAGCAGATATTCAAGCATGACGGCTTTGTGTATGTGCTGCTGCCCTTGTCACTTATTGTGATCGTCATCCTCATGCAGCATTACTGGGTGAATGACAGCCATAGCTGTGTGGGGCATCCCTTTATCATAGCGTTTATCCTTTTGTGCATGGTGCAGGCTGTGGCAGGTATGTGGTCGGTGCTGCTGGTGTTTGACAGCATGTTCTTTTGGTACAATGCTTTTATGCTCTCTACGCTGCTGATGGCGGTACCGCTGCAGCTTTTGGCATGCAATATTCTGGCGGGCAGTGCCTGCAAGGCGGTGCGGATGATGCTGCTGGTGAGCATGCTGCTTTTTGTGCTGGCTTGTGCAGATGAGCTGCTGGATATGGGCTTGTTTGAGGCTGTCAGGGTGGGAAGCTATTGGTGGTCAAATCTCGGCCTGGTGGTGATTTCTGTTTTCCTGTATAGGCAGGGACGGCAGGATGCCTACTGCCGCAGCCTGTTCTGGCCTATTATTGCAACAGCGATGGCAGGGCTTGCCATAGGCATAG
Source organism: Selenomonadaceae bacterium (assembly GCA_022786545.1). Taxonomy (GTDB): domain Bacteria; phylum Bacillota; class Negativicutes; order Selenomonadales; family Selenomonadaceae; genus Anaerovibrio. The sequence goes on along the minus strand of JALFXV010000005.1, from coordinate 20,530 downwards.
CTTGGCAATATGGCGTGGTGGACTATCAGAATGGCTTTAGCAACCTGCTGGTGCTGCCTATGCTGGTTTATGTTATATGGCTGATGTGCCACATGATGGCGGAGGAAAAGAGGCTGTCTGTGGAAAATCAGCTGCTGGAGCAGGCGGTGAGGGTGGAAAAGCACAAGGCACAGGTGGATCCCCTGACCAGGAGCTTCACCCGGGCGAAGCTGGAGGAGACTATGGAAAATGCTGTGGAGGCAGCGGAGGCGGGAGGCGTTTCTTTCGCCCTTTTGATGTTTGACCTGGATAAGTTTAAATCCATTAATGATAATTATGGTCATGCTATGGGGGATATGGTCTTGGTCAGCTTTGCCAATATTATCCGCCACAATCTGGATGCCCGCCATACTTTTATCCGCTATGGCGGTGAGGAGTTTATGGTAATATGTTCCCAGTATGGCCTGGAGGAGGCATGGCAGCTGGCAGAGCAGGTGCGCATGGATTTGGAGCATGCGATGATCCTGGAGGACAGGCAGATTACATGCAGTGCAGGTGTCAGCTGTTGGCATACAGGGGCAGAGGATACGGTGCAGCAGCTGCAGAAAAGGGCTGATGATGCGCTGTATTATGCCAAGAACAACGGGCGCAATCGCTGCATTATGGAAACAGAGCTGCTGGAAAAGACGCTGCTGGAAACGCATCCATCGGAAGCGGTAACAAAGTAAAGTAAACTTATTTGTTATAGAAGATATATTTTCTATATGAATTTTGTATACATGTCCAGCGGCTATGGATATGTGTTGACAAATGCCACACATGGTTGTAGAATAGTCCTATAATTGCACAGCAGATATTTAAGCAGGACAATGGGGTCTTCGATGGGCTTCATTGTTCTGTTTTTTGTTTTCAGTTATTTTGCTTTGTTTTAACTTTTCAGAGGGGATGATGTGTATGGAAGATTTGCTGGCGCACAAGGAAGAAGTCAATCGCCTGATGGCACGCTATGGTGTCAAGTTCGGCATCTACAAGAATGGTACATTCAAGGAAAGGCTTTTTCCCTTTGACCCTATTCCCAGGGTAATTCCGGCGGATGATTATGCCGAGCTGGAGAAGGGGCTGGTGCAGAGGGTGACTGCCCTTAACCTGTTTCTGAAGGACATTTATTCTGATAAGAAGATAATCAAGGATGGAGTTGTGCCGGAGGAGTTCGTGTATCGCTCCCCGGGATATCTGGCCCAGTGCGAGGGCATCCTGCCTTCCAAGGGCGTGTACAGCCATATTTCAGGTATAGATTTGGTATTGGGCAAGGATGGCATATGGTATATACTGGAGGATAATCTCCGTATTCCTTCTGGTGCTTCCTATCCTTTGATTGCCAGAAATCTCTGCCGCCGCTGCAGCCCGGCGACCTTCCGCCAGAACAAGGTGGTGGATAATCGCAATTATGGCCAGCTGCTGCGGGAGACTATGGATTATGTCAATACCGGCGGCATCAATGTCATCTTTACGCCGGGGCGTTACAATGCCGCTTATTTTGAACATTCCTTCCTGGCAGAGCAGATAGGGGCGGTGCTGGCGGAGCCTGATGATTTGTTTGTCAGCAACGACAAGCTGTATTACCGCGGCAACCACGGCACTATCCAGGTGGGGGCCATCTACCGCCGCATCAGTGACGAGTACCTTGACCCGCTGTGCTTTGAGCCTACCTCCCTGATTGGCGTGCCGAATATCATGGAGGTGTACAGGGCAGGTAATGTGGGGCTCATGAATGCCCCGGGCAACGGCGTGGCTGATGACAAGGGCATTTATTATTTCGTGCCTAAGATGATTAAGTATTATCTGGATGAGGAGCCAATCCTGAAAAATGCGCCTACATTCCTGCCGTTCTATGAGGAGGATATGAAGTATACCCTTGAGCACATGGAACGGCTGGTTATTAAGGATGTGGCAGAGGCCGGCGGCTACGGCGTAATTTTCGGCAGGGATTTGACCCGGGAGCAGCTTCAGGATTTGAAGGAGACTGTCAAGAGGGAGCCGCGGCGGTTTATATCCCAGGAGGTAATTGATTTTCAGGATCTGGAAATCGTGGAGGGCAATACCACTGTCATGCGCAAGGCGGATTTACGTGCCTTCGTGCTGGCCGGGGAGACTGTCCGCGTATGGCCAAGCGGCCTGACGCGCTTCTCCAGGCGGCCTGACAGCTTCGTAGTCAACTCATCCCAGGGAGGAGGATTTAAGGACACATGGATTTTATCTCACTGAGCAAGACAAACAGATTATTCTGGCTGGGGCGCTATTATGAGCGGGTATCCCTTTCCATCCGCCATATGATGGGGGCCTACGATGCCATGATTGATACGAATACCTTTGATTATGCAGAGTATTGCAGGCAGATTGGTATTTACAACAAGTATGAAAGCGTGGAGGATTTTTTCCAGCACTATATTTTTGACGTGAATGACCCTGATTCCATCAGGAGCGCGGCGGAGCAGATGCTGGGCAACGGCATGGTGCTGCGGGAGACCATCGGCTCCAGCACCCTGGCGTACTTGCAGATGGCGGTGTACACCCTGGATGAGGGGGCTGAGGACGAGGTTATCGGCCTGAAGCTTTTGCAGGTGCTGGACAATATTATGGCCTTCCGTGGCAGCTATGATGATTTTATCGCTGAGGATGCGGTGCGCAATACGATCAAGTGCGGTGCCAGCGTGGAGCGTCTCAGCTATACCCTGCGCACGGGCCTCAGGGAGGAATTTCTGCTGGAGGAGCTGCAGAAGCTGCAAAAGCGGCTGACCTGGAGCAACCTGCAGACGGCGGCACTGCCGCTGCAGAGCATCATCCGCATGGAGCGCATCCTGGATGGCAGGAATCCGGAGGATGAAATCTCCCGGGAGGATTTTCTCAATGCGGTTGAGGGACTGTTTTTGGTGTAAATGGCTGCTTTCAGCGTGAATTTGTTCTATAACGTAAATAACGTAATTCAATTTATGCAATTTATGAGACCTGGTTTTATTTGATGGAGTAGCGGGGGAGCCGGAGGCGATGTCATGCAGAAGCTGAAATTTTTATTTCTCACGAAGCTGGATTTTTCCAGCATGATAGGTGAGCATCATTTTGTGCTGCGCTGTGTACCGCAGGTGCTGCCTGAGCAGCAGGTGGCAGATTTGGACATGAAGGTCATGCCCGGGTTCAGCAGCGGCATGTTCAGCCTGGACAGCTTCGGCAACCAGCTGTATGCCGGCAGCCTGCTGGCCCCCCACCGGTTCTTTTATTATCGCGTCAATGGCGAGATAATCCGTGATGACAGGGAGAGGCGGCAGGAGGCTGCCGCTCCCTGCATGCGCTATCCTACGAAGCTGACCAGCCCTTCGGAGGAAATGCAGGGCTATGCCAGGGAATTGTGGCAGCAGGAATTGTCCGGGCTGTCCGGGAACGGCTACGGGATTGCTTCCCGGCTGAGCGATATTATCCATAAAAGCTTTACTTATGCACCGGGCAGCACCAGTGTGCACACCACGGCAGAGGAGGCTTTTCAGCAGAGATGCGGCGTATGCCAGGATTATGTGCATGTTTTTCTCGCCCTTGCCAGGCTGTACGGTATTCCAGCGCGCTATGTCAGCGGGCTTCCCTGCGGGGACGGGGCTACCCACGCCTGGGCGGAGGTCTGGCATGAGGGCCTTTGGTACGGGCTGGACCCGACCCGGGGCTGCCTGGCTGACGAAGGGTATATTAAGCTGAACGTAGGGCGTGATTTCAATGACTGCCCTATTGAGCGGGGCGTGTTCCGGGGACAGGCGGACCAGCTCCAGACCACCTATATGAAGGTGGATATTTTGTAGATTTGTGCAGGCAAAAAAAGTTTTGCTATTATCCAGTATATTGTATATTATATAAGTGTATATAATATATATCAGGGTGCGTCATATAGCTGTATACCCTGTAACTCTATATTATGTGCCTGTGCATGTACCTGCAAAAAATACAGATGAGGATTGTGATGTTGAATGATTGAAGATGTGGTAAGACTACAGCTGCCGGTGAGCGAGGAACTGGCAATTCAGAAAAATGTCATACAGGGAGAAAGAGGCCCGGGCAAGAGGATCTGCGTGATTACCGGCACTCACGGCGATGAGCTGGAGGGGCAGTATGTGGCGTGGCAGCTGGGCCGTATTCTTGCGGAAAAAAAGGGGGAGCTCCTGGGGAGCGTGGAGATTTATCCTTCCCTGAACCCGATGGGCATCAGCACCATTTATCGCGGCCTGCCTGGCTTTGACCTGGATATGAACAGGATTTTCCCGGGCAGCGAGGGCGGCTCCATGTATGAGTATGTGGCCAAGAAAATCGTGGATGATATTCAGGGGGCGGATTTGGCGGTGGATATCCATGCCAGCAATATTTTTTTGCGGGAGATTCCCCAGATACGCATTAACGAGCTGACGGCGGAGAAGCTGGTGCCTATGGCAAGCAATATGAACATGGATTTGATCTGGGTGCATAGTGCTGCCACCGTGCTGGAGAGCACCCTGGCCTGGAGCCTGAACAGCATCGGCACCCCCTGCCTGGTGGTGGAGATGGGGGTTGGCATGCGCCTGACCAAGGAATATGGCGACCGCCTGACCCGGGGGATTCTTGCCACAATGGCGCAGATGGGCATGCTGCCTGATTACAAGGGGACAATTCATCAGCCGATTATCAGCCATGACGGCAACGTGGGCTATATCAATGCCAATCAGTCCGGCATCTTCATGCCGGAGGCGAAGCATGGCCAGTACCTGAAGAAGGGACAGCTGGTGGGCGTGATAGCGGACCCTCTCACAGGGGAGGTCCGGGAGGAGCTGCTGAGCCCTAACGCCGGTCTGCTGTTTACCCTGCGGGAGTATCCTGTCACCCTGACTGGCTCCCTGATTGCCAGAGTGTTGGAGGTGTAAGGGATGGAAAAGAAGACAATATTCACATTTTCAGCCCTGCCGTACAGGCAGAAAATCCCGGTGGACGGCTATTATTTCGGCAGTCATGACAAAAGCCTGGCCATAGTGGGTTCCACCAGGGGGGACGAGTATCAGCAGATTTTTGTGTGCGGCCTTCTGATACAGGCGTTAAAGAAGCTGGAAGAGGCAGGCGGCTTTGCCGCCGATGCAGGGGTTGTGGTCATCCCCAGCGCCAGCCAGTTTTCCATGAACGTGGGCAAGAGGTTCTGGCCGATGGACAACACGGATATTAACCGCATGTTCCCTGGCTATGACCAGGGTGAGACCACCCAGCGGCTGGCCAACAGCATCTTTGAAGAGGTGCGGGGCTATGCCAACGGCATCCAGCTGGCCAGCTTTTATCTGCCGGGAGAATTTGTGCCTCATGTGCGCTACATGAATACCGGCTACCACAAGTCTGATGACGGGTTTGCTTTCGGCCTGCAGTACCTGCTGACCAGGGAGCCTGCCCCTATAGACACCACTACCCTCAACTACAACTGGCAGGTATTTGGCTCCAATGCCTTTTCCATTTATGCTAAGTCCACAGGCAGGATTGACCCCAAGGCGGCGCGCAGGGTGGTGGCGGCCATCCTCCGCTACATGCGCCACAAGGGCATGCTGAAAGCAAGCCTGAAGCTTCCTGCCGGCAGGGAAACTGTCAGGATTGCTGCGGCGGATTTGCAGAAGCAGCTTTCTCATGCAGGCGGTTTCGTGCATTTCTCACTGAAGGTGGGGGATTATGTGGATAAGGGAACTGTGGTAGGTCAGATTTTTGACCCGTTTACGGCGGAATGTCTGGAGGAACTGAAAGCACCGTGCTCGGGACAGCTTTTCTACGTGCGGTCTGATTGCGTGGCGGTAGCTGAGCACGAGCTGATGTTCAGCGTGACGCCTATTGAGCAGGTAGTTGTGATCTGAGCAGTGTGATGCTGTATTTTTTCATGTGATGGCAGGAAAAGCTGCCGGCAAGATTTGCTGGCGGCTTTTCTTTTTTTGTGTACACAAATGGCGCATTTTGTGATAGAATATATTCTGTATTTGTGTGTGACTAAGGAGGCACTATATGGAAAAGCGTACAGGAGCAGCCCAGAGGTCACGGCAGGCCCATAAGCCCCCTCAGCGGAGCAGCGGCAGCCGTATTCTTCTCGTCATCGCTGTGGTGATTGCAGTGATGATTGTCGGCGTGGGCTGCGGTTTTTTAACAGCTACCTTAAATACCAAGCAGGATTTGGAGGATGTGAGGCCGGCGGCTTCATCTCAAATCTACGATATTAATGGCAACGAGCTTGCCAATGTCCATGCAGAGCAGAACCGGGTGCCTGTGAAAATCAGCCAGGTGCCGGAGCATCTGAAGGATGCCTTTATTGCTGTGGAGGATGTGCGTTTTTATGAACACTCCGGCGTGGACCCCAAGGGCATTATGCGTGCAGTAATTGCCAATATCACCAACAAGGGCGTGGCAGAGGGCGGCTCTACCATTACCCAGCAGCTGGCAAAGAATGCGTACCTGACTCAGGACAGGACCTACAAGAGAAAAATCCAGGAGGTTTTCCTGGCTTTGCAGCTGGAACGGAAGTATACCAAGGATGAGATTCTGGAGCTTTACCTGAACCAGATTTATTTTGGCCAGGGTGCTTATGGCGTGCAGGCGGCTGCCAAAACTTATTTCGGCAAGGATGTCAAGGATCTGGATTTGAACGAGTGCGCCATGCTGGCAGGCATTCCCAAGAGCCCCAATTATTTTTCCCCGCTGAATAATCTGCAGGCGGCCCAGGAAAGAAAGGCCGTGGTGCTGGAGCAGATGGCCAAGTACGGCTACATCAGCTCCTCCACTGCCTCAAAGACCAAGGCGGAGACCCTGAATCTGGTAAAGCCCCAGAAGCAGGATACCGGCGGCCTGGCATCTTATTTCATTGACTATGTGACCCAGCTGATGATTGAGAAATATGGCGCGGATGCGGTCTATCAGGAAGGGCTGAAGATTTATACCACCTTGGATGTGGATATGCAGAAAGCGGCGGAGGCTGCCATGCAGAACCTGCCGGTTAATTCCACTGACGGCAGCGGCAACAAGCAGCCTCAGGGTGCCCTGGTGGCTATCGAGCCTGCCACTGGCTATATCAAGGCGATGGTAGGCGGCAGGGGCACGGACCAGTTCAACCGGGCTACGATGGCTGAGAGGCAGCCAGGCTCATCCTTCAAGCCATTTGTGTTTGCGGCGGCCCTGGAGAATGGCCTGACGCCTTCTTCCACGGTGGAGGACAAGCCAATCAACATCGGCGGCTGGCAGCCCCAGAACTACAGCCGCAACTTTAACGGTACTGTGACCATGCGCTATGTGGCGGAGCAGTCCCTGAATGTGCCTACCATCAAGATTGCCCAGGAAGTGGGCATGGAAAAAATCATCTATCTGGCAGAGAAGATGGGCATCAGCACCTTCGTCAAGGAGGGCAGTGCCAATGATATGAATTACGCGGTTTCCATCGGCGGCATGACCAAGGGAGTAACGCCTTTGGAGATGACCAGCGCCTATGGCACTTTCGCCAACGATGGCGTTCATGTGGAGCCGGTGGCCATTGTCAAGGTACTGGACCGTAAAGGCGAAGTGCTGGAGGAAGCCCATCCCAAGTCCGAGCAGGTGCTGAAGAAGTCCACGGCCAACAACCTGACCAGCATGCTCATGGGGGTTATTGCCCGGGGCACCGGCACCAGGGCGAATATCGGGCGTCCGGCAGCCGGCAAGACGGGTACTACCGACAACTATCAGGATGCCTGGTTCGTGGGCTATGTGCCTGATCTGGTGGCAGGCGTCTGGGTGGGCTGCGATGACAATGCCCGCATGGGCAGCATGACAGGCGGTACTACGCCTGCCACCATCTGGAAGGCTTTTATGTCCAAGGTGGTGCAGGGGATGCCAAACAAGAACTTTAGCGGTGCTTACCTGACCTCGGTGGAAAAGCCTGCCAGGACTGAGGACAAGGATAAGAAGGACGATAAGGACAAGGATAAGGACAAGGACGGCAAGGAGCAGAAGCAGGGCCAGGATGCCAAGGCCAAAGACAGCGGCACTGCCGGTGAAGGCAACCCGCCTGCCGCACCTGTTCAGGAGGCTGTGCCTGCCCCGACAGCGCCATCCCCGGTGCCGGGCGGTGGCGGCAAGAAGGCTAACTGATATAATATATGTATAAATTATAGAATATATGTATAACAGAATGAAGCAGCGGATGGCTGGTTCATTATGATAGGAGAGATAGAGCAAAGTGACTAGCAGTATTTTTGATGTTCTGAAGGAACGGGGCTACATAGCCCAGTGTACCAACGAGGACGAGGTTCGCAGCATGCTTGCCAACGAAAAGGTGACTTTTTATGTTGGCTTTGACCCTACGGCGGACAGCCTGCATGTGGGGCACTTCCTGGGGCTGATGGTGATGGCCCACATGCAGCGGGCGGGGCATCGCCCTATCTGCCTGGTAGGCGGCGGCACAGGCACTGTAGGTGACCCCTCTGGCCGTACCGACATGCGCAAGATGCTGACGGATGAGGATATTGAGTACAACTGCAACCGCTTCAAGGAGCAGATGGCCAGGTTTATTGATTTCAGCGAGGACAAGGCGCTGATTGTCAACAATGGCGACTGGCTGAGGAAGCTTAACTACATCGAGCTGCTCAGGGATGTGGGGCCTCATTTTACTGTCAACCGCATGCTGGCAGCCGAGTGCTACAAGAACCGCATGGAGAAGGGGCTGACCTTTCTGGAGTTCAACTATATGATTATGCAGTCCTATGATTTTCTGGAGCTGCACCGCCGCTATAACCTGAAGCTGGAGATGGGCGGCGATGACCAGTGGTCCAACATCATCGGCGGCGTGGAGCTGACCCGCCGCAAGACAGGGGATGCGGTGTACGGCCTGACCTTTACCCTTCTGACCAAGAGCGATGGGAAGAAGATGGGCAAGACGGCTGGCGGCGCCCTGTGGCTGGACAAGGAAAAGACACCTGTATATGATTTTTACCAGTACTGGCGCAACGTGGATGATGCGGATGTGGAGAAGTGCCTGGCGCTGCTGACTTTCCTGCCGATGGAGGAAGTGCGCCGCCTGGGCAGCCTGCAGGATGCGGCCATCAACGAAGCCAAGGCTGTGCTGGCTTATGAAGTGACCAAGCTGGTGCATGGCGCAGAGGAAGCCGACAAGGCAAAGGCTGCGGCAGAGGCAGTGTTTGGCGGCTCCGGCTCCAGTGAGAATATGCCTACTATCCAGCTGGCTGCTGAGGATGCCGGGAAGAAGCTGCTGGATATCCTGGTGGCCGGCAAGGTATTTGCTTCCAAGGGCGAGGGACGCCGCCTGATTCAGCAGAATGGCTTGTCCTTGAATGATGCCAAGGTGGCTGATGCGGATTATGTGCTGGCGGATGATGATTTCCATGATGGAGAGGCCATTGTCAAGAAGGGCAAGAAGAAGTTCTACCGGCTGGTGAAATAACCACGTATCATATTAATAACATATTAATTTTATATGAAATTTATATTTAATTGATTTTATGTACAAAAGGAGCATGAATAATAATGTCAGGACATTCTAAATGGGCAAATATTAAACGCAAGAAGGGTGCAAATGATGCGATCCGCGGCAAGATTACCACGAAAATTGGCCGCGAGATTACTATTGCCGTGCGCATGGGCGGTGCCGACCCTACCGGCAACATGCGCCTGAAGCTGGCTCTCAGCAAGGCAAAGTCCAACAATATCCCTAAGGACAACATCAACCGCGCTATCCAGAAGGGACTGGGGGCTTCCGATGGCAGCAACTATGAGGAGCTGACCTATGAGGGCTACGGCCCGGGCGGCACTGCCATCCTGCTGGATATCCTCACCGACAACCGCAACCGTACAGCAGCCGACATCCGTCATATCTTCTCCAAGCATGGCGGCAACCTGGGCGAGTCCGGCTGCGTAAGCTGGATGTTCAAGAAGAAGGCTGTCTTTGTGGTGGAGAAGGAGACCTTTGACGATGAGGACGCCCTCATGGAGCTGGTTCTGGAGGCAGGTGCTGATGACCTGAAGAGCGAGGACGATGTATTTGAGATTACTGCCGAGCCGGAGGCATTTGATGACATCGAGGCGGCTCTCGGGGAGAAGGGCATTGAGACAGTGTCTGCCGAGGTTACTATGGTGCCTGACAATACCGTGAAGGTTGAAGGGGATGCCGCTGTCAAGATGCAGAAGATGCTGGATGCACTGGATGAAAATGATGATGTGCAGGAAGTATACGGCAACTATGAAATGGATGAGGAGTAAGCTCCTGAAATAAACACTGCAAAATAACTGCAAGGTAATTGCAAGATAACTGCAAGATAACTGCAATAAACGCGAGCAGGGTATGGCAGCCTCGAAAACCCGCTCTCGCTCTTAGTCGTGCCTCACGCTTCTAAGCTCATGCTTCGCTGGCACTGGTATTCGCTAAGAAGCGAGGCGCGACAAAGGTTTTCTCTGGCTGCCGTACCCTGCTCTTGCTTTAGTGCTATACGCGCATATTTTTAGCGTTTTCACTGCAAGTACGTTGCATTTATGTATACGTTGGCAGGATTATATGTGCATATCTTTAGAAACTTTGGTTGCAGTGGTGTTTTTCAGGAACGGATGTATATGGAAGGGGGTGAGGTGATGCTGGTACTGGGAATTGACCCGGGGACGGCTATTTGCGGCTACGGCTTTGTGGAGAGCCGGGGCAGCAGGCTGGTTGCCCATGAGTACGGGGCGATTACCACCAGCCCCAAGGCGCCCATGCAGGAAAGGCTGCTGAAGATTTATGACGGGCTGGATGAGCTGATTAAGAAGTATCGTCCTGATGCTATGGGGGTGGAGCAGCTTTTTTTCAATCGTAATGTGGATACCGCCATCCCCGTGGGGCAGGCAAGGGGGGTGATTTTGCTGGCGGCGGCGAAAAATAACCTGCGGCTTCTGGAGCGGACGCCCCTGCAGGTGAAGCAGTCCGTTACAGGCTACGGCAAGGCTACCAAGGAGCAGGTCATCTACATGGTGACGAAGCTTTTGAATCTTCCCAAGCCCCCCAAGCCGGATGATGTGGCAGATGCGCTGGCGGTGGCTATTTGTACATCTCACATGATGAATAGCTTTACATTTTGCAATAATCTCTGATTGTATTCATGTATACATGAATAGATTCGTCAAATTTGTACTTTTCACACTGGACATTTGCTTTTTCATGTATTATAATGGTATTCGCTTGATGTGTTGCAAGCTAAAAATGACAAATGTCCTTGATAGATGAATATAGTATATCTGCTATAAGGAATTTGCATACTTAGGGGGAGAGACATGGCTTTAATTGTAAAAAAGTTTGGCGGTACCTCGGTAGGCTCTACTGAGAAGATTATGAATGTTGCCAAGAGAATTATTGAAGAGAAAAAGCCTGGGGACCAGATTGTCATGGTGGTATCCGCTATGGGCGATACCACGGATGACCTGATTGAGCTGGCCAAGGGCATTAATAGCAATCCATACCAGTATACCCGTGAGATGGATATGTTGCTGACCACCGGCGAGCAGGTGTCTATTGCGCTTCTGACTATGGCCTTCAAGAGCCTGGGGCAGAAGGCCATTTCCCTGACCGGCCCGATGGTGGGTATGCGCACTAACTCAGTGCATACCAAGGGCAAGATTGTGGATATTAAGCCATCCCGTGTCCGCAAGGAGCTGGAGAAGGGCAAGATTGTGGTTGTAGCAGGCTTCCAGGGGGCTGACGAAAAGGGCGATCCTGTAACTCTGGGCCGTGGCGGTTCCGATACCTCCGCTGTGGCTCTGGCCGGTGCCCTGAAGGCTGACGCCTGCGAGATTTATACCGACGTTGACGGCGTATACTCCGCAGACCCTCGCCTGGTGCCGGATGCACGCAGGATGAAGGAGATTACCTATGATGAGATGCTGGAAATGGCCCGTCTGGGGGCAGGCGTAATGCAGCCGCGCTCCGTGGAGATGGGTATGTATTTCAACATTCCGATTCATGTTCGTTCCACCTTTACCAACAAACCAGGCACAATGATTAGGGAGGCTTATACAATGGAAGAAAAGGATTTCTTGATTCGTGGCGTAGCCCATGACAGCAATGTAGCAAAGGTAGCAGTTCTGGGCGTGCCAAATGACCCGGGCGTGGCTCATGCCATTTTCTCTGCTTTGTCCGATAAGAATATCGCTGTGGACATGATTGTGCAGAGCATCAGGAATATCGAGAAGAACGTAACCGACATGGTATTTACTATTGCCCAGGACGACCTGGCTGAGGCTAAGCAGATTGTGGATGGCGTAGCCGACAAGCTCCACGCTGTAGCAGTTCTCATTGAGGAGGATGTGGCAAAGGTTTCCATCGTAGGTGCAGGCATGCTGGGGAACCCTGGTATTGCGACCCGCATGTTTGGCGCACTGGCAGGTGCCCAGGTGAACATTGATGCCATCAGCACTTCCGAAATCAGCATTTCCTGCCTGATTAAGGGCAGCCAGCTGAAGGAAGCAGCCAATGCTATCCACAAGGAATTTTTCCCTGAAAAGTAATTTGACAGATGTGATATGGGCAGATGGCGGCAGAGGCCGCTGTCTGCCTGCATGATTGTTTAGGAATATATAGGAGGAAGAAATTTTATGAGTTCTCAGGTTGCATCCCATCGCGTGGGCAAGAAGCTTGTAGATGTTATTTTTGGTGCCAGTGCCGCATGTGCAGAGGCTGTAAAGGAGCACGGCGCTGACAAAGTTACCAACGCAACTATTGGCGCCATTATGGGCGAGGATGAGAAGCTGGCATGTATTCCGACTATGGAGAAGGTTTTCCATCAGCTGCCGATAGCTGATGCTATTGCCTATGCGCCGATTGCCGGCCTGCCTGGCTATCTGGAGACGGTTATTGACCTGACTTTTGCTGACAACAAGCCTGAGGGGTATCTGGCAGCTGTTGCCACCGCAGGCGGCACCGGTGCCATCCACCACGCCATTGTCAACTACACCGAGGCAGGGGACCAGGTGCTGACCTCTGACTGGTTCTGGGGCACCTACAACGTGCTCTGCCAGGAGCAGGGCCGTACCCTGACTACCTATCAGCTTTTTGATGAGAATCAGAACTACAACCTCCAGGCGCTGGCTGCCAAGCTGGAGGAGCTGTTTGCCAAGCAGGATTCCCTGCTGCTCATTATCAACACCCCTGCCCACAACCCGACCGGCTACAGCCTGTCCGAGGCTGACTGGACCGGCGTGCTGGATTTGTGCAAGAAGTATGCGGCAGAGGGCAAGAAGGTCAACCTGCTGGTGGATATCGCCTACATTGACTACGCCGGTGAGAAGAATGAGTGCCGCCGCTTCATGAAGCAGTTCAGCAACCTGCCTGAGAACATCTTCACCATGTTTGCTTTCTCCATGTCCAAGGGCTACACCATGTACGGCCAGCGCACCGGTGCCATCATCGGCCTGTCTGCCAGCAAGGAGCTGGTGGATGAGTTCGTTGATGTGGCAAAGTATTCCAGCCGTGCCACCTGGTCCAACATCAACCGGGGTGCCATGTCTGTGCTGAACGCCATTCAGCAGGATGCCGGATTGCTGGCTGATTTTGAGGCTGAGCGTGAGGCGCTGTATGAGGTTATCCGTGACCGTGCAGCAATCTTTATGCAGGAGGCCAAGGAGTGCGGCTTGAACGCCCTGCCGTACAAGGCCGGTTTCTTCCTGTCCATTCCTGCCAAGGACTCCAAGGCAGTGTGCGATGAGCTGCACAAGGACTTGATTTTTGCCGTTCCTCTGAAGGCCGGTGTCCGCATCGCTGTCTGCTCCGTGCCTAAGCAGAAGATGTATGGCATGGCAGCCAAGGTGCTGAAGGCCCTGAAGGCTGTTGAGGGCTGATAATTCTTTGATAATCTCCTGATAATATTTTAAGTTGCTGCATACTTATGGGGTGTGCAGTAACTTTTTTTATTGCGTAAGAAAATAATTGATGGTAAAATAGTAGCGGAACAAGTATAATTTATGCTTTGAGGAGGATATTCAATGTTTGATTTGAAACCTAAGAAGAAAAGCAATGAGTTCTTTGTCCTTTTCGAGGAGAGCGCCGAATACTTTTACCAGGCAACGCTTCTTCTGGACGAGGTTATGATGGACCATCGCAAGGCCGACATCAAGGTCAAGGAAATCAACGACCTTGAGCATAGGGCCGATAAGGTTAATGACGCTATCATTGATAAGCTGAACCAGACCTTTATCACTCCTATTGACCGTGAAGACATTTACGCTATCGCCAATGGCCTGGACGATGGCGTAGACCAGCTGCAGGGGATGCTGCAGAGGATTGTTATCTACCACACCGGCGAAGCCCGTGAGGGGGCTTTGCGCCTGACCAAGCTTCTGATTGAGTCTACTGCCGAAATCAAGCGGGCGGCAGCGCTCCTCAATGCTATCAGCAAAAATCAGGGTGAGCTTCTGGCCATCACTTCCAAGATTGACAAGCTGGAAAGCGAGGGAGACCATGTTTTCCGTGGCGAACTGGCATACCTCTTTGAGTATGTGAAGGACCCCATTGAGCTCATCAAGTGGAAGGATTTGCTGGAAGGCTTGGAGAATACCCTTGACCACTGTGAGAGACTGGCAGACTTGTTAAAAGGTGTGGTAATGAAGTATGCTTGATATTCATCCTTTTATAATTATCGTAGTCGTGCTGGCTCTTGTGTTTGACTTTATCAATGGATTTCACGACACGGCCAATGCTATTGCCACTTCTGTGTCCACCCGCGCCATTTCCCCCAGCAAGGCCATTATGATGGCCGCCGTGCTGAACTTCCTGGGTGCCATGATTAGTACCGGCGTGGCGAAGACCATCGGTGGCGATATTGTGGTTGGCCATATAGAGCAGCCGATTATCATCGCTTCTTTGGTGGGAGCGATTATCTGGAACCTGCTGACCTGGAAGATAGGGCTGCCCAGCTCCTCTTCCCATGCCCTGGTAGGGGGCATGATCGGCGGCGTCCTCATGTCGGATATGGGCATGGCAGGCCTGAACTGGAGCGGCATCGGCAAGATTGTCATCGCGCTGGTGACTTCGCCGCTGGTGGGCATGCTGATGGGCTACATCATCATGACGCTGTTGTTCAGGGTGTTTGAAAATTCCAGCCCTTCCAAGCTGAACCATCGCTTCAAGAAGATGCAGATTGTCACGGCAGCCACAATGGCCTTTTCCCACGGCTCCAACGATGCCCAGAAGTCAATGGGTATCATTACCCTGGCACTGTTTTCCGGCGGCGTGATTTCTGAGTTCGAGGTGCCTACCATCGTCAAGATTCTGGCGGCTACCGCTATGGCGGTAGGTACTTCCCTGGGCGGCTGGAGCATCATCAAGACCGTAGGCGGCAAGATTTTCAAGATGGAGCCTGTCAACGGCTTTGCAGCTGACCTGAACTCTTCCATCACTATCTTTACTGCTACCATGCTGCATCTGCCGGTCAGCACCACCCATGTGGTTTCCGGCTCCATCATGGGCGTGGGCGCGGCCAAGCGGCTTCATGCGGTGCGCTGGGGCGTGGCGCAGCAGATGGTCATGGCCTGGGTGCTGACCATTCCGTGCACGGCGGCAATGGGAGCCCTTTCTTATGTAATCGTTATGGCTATATTTGGGTAAAACTGGATAAAATGATGTTTTTTAAGGGATTGTCAATTTGGCAATCTCTTTTTTTGTCTAATTCCTTTGGTCATGTTATAATATTGGTAGAATAATTCACGGAGGTGAGGGTATGTCATTTCAGAAAACCCTGGAAGCAAGCCAGGAGTGGGCGCGCATCCTGCACTGCTCCTATGTGACTGATTTGAACGAGATTGTGGAAAAAGGGGATATAGGGGAGCTGATCCGGGTATCGGAGGCACTGCATGAAAAGCGCATCGCCAATATTGCCGATGAGATTGCCAGAAAGATTGATACCAGGCGGCTGGTGCTGATTGCAGGGCCAAGCTCCTCCGGCAAGACCAGCTTTGCCCAGAGGCTCCGGGTGCAGCTCCGGGTGCTGGGGCTGGAGCCGGTATCCATCTCTATGGATGATTATTTCCTGGACAGGGCCCATACCCCCAAAAAGCCTAACGGGGAGTATGATTTTGAGTGCCTGGGGGCGATTGACCTGTCCCTCTTTAACCAGCACCTGCAAAAGCTGCTGGCAGGGCAGAGGGTGCATGTTCCCAAGTTCAACTTCAAGAAGGGGGCCAGGGATGAAAAGCCTTCGGCAGTTATTGAGCTGCAGCCAAACCAGCCTGTCATCATTGAGGGGATTCACGGCCTGAATGAAAGGGTCAGCAGTGCCATTCCCCGGGAGCAGAAATTCAAGATTTACGTCAGCTCCCTGACGCCTTTGTACATGACGCCGGAGGTGCGCCTGTCCACCACCCAGGCCCGGCTCTTCCGCCGCATGGTCCGGGACTACCGCACCCGGGGCACCTCGGCAGCGGAAACCATCAGGCGGTGGCCTAACGTAATTGAGGGGGAGCAGAAGAATATTTATCCTTTCCAGGACGAGGGGGATGCTACCTTCAATACGGCCCTTCTCTATGAGCTGGGGGTGCTGAAGAAGTACGCCATGTACCTTCTGTCGGAGATTCCGCCGGAGGACAGCTCCTACGGCAAGGCCCAGGAGCTGCTGGCTTTCTGCCGCTACTTTAAGTCCATAGGGGATGAGAAGGATATACCGAATACTTCCATCCTGCGGGAATTTATCGGCGGCTCCTGCTTTGATGTGGGCTGATGAGGCTTGCGGCATGTGGAGGCTGCAGGTGAATAATGCAGTCTGATACTTGAAATTTTCAGTTTTGAGGCATATAATTGTCATTTGTATGATAGTTATATGCCTTTTTCAGGCTGGAATGTGAGGTAATTATTTTGAACGAGATAGATATTAGCGAAAAGGTCAAAGGGGCCATTAAATTCGGGCTGCCGGTGCTGCTGGCATTGTCCGTGGCTGTGGCAAGCGTGGTCTGGTATGCCGTGTACGGCACCGGGGACCTGGTGGTACGGGATGCCAAAGTGTCCAGCAGCATGGTGGGGGCCCGGGTCAGGGTGGCAGGTACTGTAGCAGAGGTACTGGTGCAGGATGGTGATGTGGTCAAGGCAGGGGATGTGATTGCCCGCATCAAGGTGAATGTGACGGAGGAGCAGCTGAAGCAGCTGCAGCAGACCGTGGAACTGTCCCAGCAGAATCTCGACCAGATAAAGAAAGGGGTGACAGTGCGCACCCCGAGGGTGGTTTCGGCACCGCCCAATGCCGGGGCTTCCGCCGGTGAGGTGGAGCGGGCCAGGAACCGCATGGAGCGCATGAACCAGCTCTATGAGATGGGGGCCATCAGTGCGGTGAAGCGGGACGAGGCAGCAGCTGCCTATCAGGCTGCCGTAGCCGCCGCCAGCGCGGCACCATCCTATGACAGCAGCGTGATATATGATACCACGGTGCAGGCTGCCAGCCCGGAAACCATCAAGCGTGCGGAGCTGCAGCTGCGCCAGGCCCAGGCGGCACTGGAGCGTGCCAAGGGAAATGCCGCGGCTACGGAGATTACTGCCCCTGTGGATGGCATTGTGTACATAGGTGACTTGGCAGAGGGCATGGAGGTGCAGGCTGGCCAGGTGGTGGCCAATGTAGGCAATTCCGACAGCATGTGGATTGAGGCATATCTGAAGCCGCAGCAGCAGGGCAGCGTGCGCCTGGGGCAGGTGGCAGACTTCTATGTGGACAGGAAGAAGTACGAGGGGCTGGTCATGGAGATTTATAGCCCGGCAGAGAATGCTGCCGGGGAAGCTGCCCCGAATACCGAGGGGAGTTACGGGGAAAATTCTTCTGGCAAGCTGGTGGTGAGGATTTCCATTTCCCCAGAGGATGTTGCCGGCATGAGCATAGGGGATGACGCCGAGGTACGCTTCCTGAAGAAAGGATAATAAATGGCTGTCATGCAGCTTCAAAATATAAGAAACAAATTTTTTGTCACTTTTGCCTAAAATTTTTCAAAAAGTGTTTGACAAGGGGACAATGATATGCTAATATAACACCTGTAAGCAAGTTAAATATTTCTAAGGCAATGAAGCCGCACAGTGAGTATGAGTTATCTGTATCCTGTGTGGCTGTTTTTTTGCCAAAATTAGCTGAAGATAATGTAAGAAAAGGTGGTTTTAAAATGGAAGATTTACTCTACGTCATTCCTGCGAACTCTGAGAAAGAAGCTATTGTTGAGATGCTGGAGGCGCATCCGGAAATCAAATTCGTTTCCCTGGTTGGTATTGACCATGCCGGCAACGACACCGATGAGAAGATTCCTGTACGCATCTTTTTGAAGGACATGGATGACTTCTACGCTGGTTCCGCAGTACAGACTGATGGTTCCTCCGTAGTGCTGGCAGGTATTGCAACCCTGAACAATGCAAAGGTTGATATGCCTATTGACCCATCCGTGAACTGGTTTGTAGATTACAACTTCGAGAACTACGATGAGGAAACTGAGAAGCCTGTTGGTACGCTCCGTATTCCGGCTTTCCTTATTCATGAGGGCAAGCGCGTAGATTCCCGTGCAGTTTTGAAGGATACTTTGGATTATGTAAAGAAGGAACTGCTGAACATTTTCCACACCACCGGCACTATCTCCGGCCTGGAGCATATCAATGGTGCTGATGTGGAGGATATATGCTTCACTTCTGCTACTGAGCTGGAGTTCTGGGTAAAGACCCCGCTGGAGGATGCCAACATTGAGGAAATGTCCGCTTCCCAGGTTATGCAGGAGCAGTATTGGCAGCGTACCCACGGCATTGTCCGCAATGCCTTGGAGCAGGCAGTCCTGCTTTTGGACAAGTATGGCCTGAATGTTGAGATGGGCCACAAGGAAGTAGGCGGCATCAAGGCTCATCTGGATGAGTCCGGCCGCATGGTAAGCGTTTGCGAGCAGATTGAGGTTGACTGGAAGTTTGCTGATGCTTTGCAGGCTGCTGATAACGAGCTGATGGTTCGCACCTTCATCCGCGAGGTATTCCGCATGAACGGCCTGGAGGTTTCCTTCAAGGCTAAGCCTATGATCGGCCTTGCTGGTAACGGCGAGCATACCCATATCGGCATGGGCGCAATCCTGAAGGATGGCAAGTTTGTGAACTTGTTTGCTCCAAAGGATATGACTAAGGAGTTCATGAGTGCTATCGGCTATGGTTCCATCATGGGCCTTCTGAAGAATTATGAAGTTATCAACCCGTTTGTATCCGCTACCAATGACTCCCTGAACCGCTTGAAGCCAGGCTTCGAGGCTCCTGTATGTATCGTTACTTCCCTGGGTCACACTCCTGAGGTTCCATCCCGTAACCGTACTATCCTGGCAGGCCTGATCCGCGATGTCAACAATCCGGCTGCTACCCGCTTCGAGCTCCGTGCCTGCAACCCTTATACCAACACCTACCTGGTACTGGCTGCTATCTACTCCGCAGCACTGGATGGTATCAAGTACGCTGTTACCAAGTCCACTGCTGACCTTCTGGCAGAGCTGTCCAAGGAGGCTGGCGTAGAGGCTGGCTATCTGGAGAAGGAGCGCGCTTATCGTTCCGAGAAGGATGTATTTGAGGATTATACTGATGAGGAGCGCAACCGTCTCTTTGGTGCACCTCCTGCAACTGTTTGGGAAAACCTGTCCGGCCTGGACAACTATCCTGAGAAGCGTGCCGCTGTATGCGCTGCCGGTGCTTTCACTGATGCCATCATCGAGGCCTTTAAGGCTGGTGCCCTGCTCCGCTGGAAGACTGAGCTCATCAGCCGCATCATTCCTGAGAACCGCGACATTGTACGGGCTTGCAAGGAAATCGTGTCCGACTATGTAACTGACCAGGATTCCTACAACTGGAACAAGATTAATGGCCTCCGTTGCTACCTGGCTAAGGACAGCATTGATGAGAAGTCCCTGTTCACCCTGCTGAAGACTGCTCTTGTTGAGGGCGATTATGAGACTGCTTCCGGCCTCCAGGTTGAGATGTATGACAAGATGGAAGAGCTGAAGGCTCTCTATGACTCCTATCAGAAGAACATGATTTAAGGCGCATAAGTTCTGTTTTGAAATAGTGAACATATAATGAGAAAATCCCTGCTTTGGTACGCTTTTGAAAGAAAGCGCATCACGGCAGGGATTTTTTGTTTTGTGTTAAAATTTGCCACTGACCATGAAATGCAGCCTGGTCTTGCTGACCTGTTCTGCCACAAAGTCCCTTTGCAGTGGAACGCCCAGCGTCAGGCTGGCAGTGCAGTTTTTGCCGATGTTGCAGCGGATTCCGCAACCGATGCTTGCCAGGACATGATGCTGGTCATCACTTTGATATTTGCCGTAGACATGGCCATAATCGAAGAAGGTGAACGCATTAATATCTCTATTATGCACCGGTACTACATATTCTGCGCTAAAGTTGACATACTCCCCATGGCTAAAGCCAGGGGATTCTGGGATAATAACGAACCTTGCCTGCCTTAACAGCAGGTCTTACGAGTTCTCTCCGCAGTGGACAATGCCCTGCCCACATTAATTTCAGGCGAAAAACAATCTTTCA
>JALFXV010000102.1 GCA_022786545.1 Selenomonadaceae bacterium | reverse complement strand
GTCGAAGGGGCCGGTCTTCTTCAATGCCAGGCGCATCGGCAAGCATGGCAGGGAATTTCTCTGCTACAAGTTTCGCTCCATGTACATGAATGCAGATGAGATACTGGAAAAGTACCTGGCCGAAAATCCAGAGGCAAGGGCGGAGTGGAATGAGTTTCAGAAGCTGAAGGGCTATGACCCGAGAGTGACGCAGGTGGGGCGCATCATCAGGCGCACCAGTTTGGATGAGCTGCCCCAGATAGTGAATGTACTGCTGGGCAATATGAGCCTGGTGGGGCCCCGGCCTTACCTGCCGCGGGAGAAGGAAAAAATGGGCAGGCAGTTTGACACAATCTGCATGACCACTCCCGGCATAACAGGCTTGTGGCAGGTCAGCGGCAGAAGTGATGTGGCTTTTGCCGGACGGCTGCATCTAGATGAGTGGTATGTGCATAACTGGTCCGTATGGGTGGATATGATGTGCCTATTTAAAACAGTGAAAATTGTGGTATTTGGCAAGGGTGCGTATTGATTAGGATTTCGGGAAGAGTGATTGAGGTATTGGGAATTTGCCATATTGGTGAGTTTTCGGTGGAGACAATCGAGCTATTATGTATAGATTTTATAGGCTTTAGAGGTTTATAGATTTATAGTTTTATAGGTTTTTAGTGGGGAGTCGGAAGGATTATGAAGAAAATCGCGATGCTGGCAGCGGGCATGCTGCTGGGAATGAATGTATATGGCACGGCTGTGGACAATTTGTCAGTAGCTAGTGCCAAGGTGGAAAATGCCGTGGAGTCGCTGGATGACAGCATTTTCAAAGTGGCCAGGATGCGCCCGGAGCGGATGCTGGAAGAATACAGGCTGATGAAGTATGACACCATCAACATTATGGCCATCGGCTTTCCCAACGGCATCGGCATCAATGATGTTACTGTAGGGGTGGATGGCATGGCCAGGCTGCCCTATACGGGAAACATCAAGCTGGTGGGGCTGACCTTGGATGAGGCACGGGACTTGATACATGCCAGGCTCAGTGAGTATTTCAAGCTGCCGGAACTGAATGTGTACATGAAAAGCTATGGACCCCGCAAGATATATGTAATGGGCAACGTAAATGCGCCGGGCATTAAGAACATGGGCGTAGACAACATGAATGTCTATGCCGCAGTGGCCAGTGCCGGTGGTGTAGACAATAAGGGCCGTTCCAAGCATATTCAGCTGATACGGCAGATTGATGGGGTGCTGTATTCCCGGGAAATTAACTTGGATGCCTTTGTGAAGAAGCATGACCTGAGCCAGAACATTGAACTGGAAGACGGGGACATTATCTATGTACCAGATTCCGGCAAGGTTATCTTCAGTCAGGATATTGCGCCGTATATCAATATCTATGGCACATATCGGGCTTTGACCAAGGATTGATTGCTGCATTTTAGTGCTGTGAGGAAAATTTAACCATGATTATAAAGTTTAGGAGCGAGAGATGGAACGTATAGAACAGGATGAGACAATAGATTTACAGAAGCTGTTTGCAATCATCGCAGACAGAAGAAAGCTGTTAGGGGTAATTGTGGCAGGCTTTACGGCAGTGGCACTGATTATTTCCCTGCTGCTGCCGAAAGAATACACTTCCCAGGTGACTGTGCAGGCAGCCAGCGGTGACATGGGCATGGGCGGTGCAGCAGCGGCGATGGCTGCCATCACAGGCGGTGGTGTAGCTAGTGGAAAGGCCGCTACCTATATGGAATTGATGAAAACCCGTGTGGTGTTGGAGCCGATTATTGAGCAGGTCTTTGATGATATTGAGCCGGAAAAACGCCCTGATGCTGAAGGTTTCGTTAAGAAAAATCTGGATATTGCCAATACAAAAGGAACTCAGCTTATTAGCGTGGAGGCAAAAGGCCGTACTCCGGAAGAAGCCAAATATATAGCGGATACTGTTGTTAGTAATTTCTTATGCTTAATGACAAATCTTAACAAAGAGAACAAATCGCTGGTAGTATCTTTCCTTGATGAGCGCATAGCTACTGCAAAGAAGGAAGCGGATGAAAGTGCGAAAGCACTTGAGGAATACAGCAAGGCACATAAGTTATATGGCCCGGAGGCACAGACTTCGGCACAGCTATCCAAGTCCGCAGCCTACGACAAGACTCTGGGGGAACTGGCTGTCACCAAGATGGCACAGCAGGCAAGGCTCAGCAGCGTAGCCAGCCAGCTAGGGGAGCAGAACAGTGATGCCATGAAGTACAACATGGCTGATGCACCCAGCGTGCAGAGGCTGCATAACGCCATCATCGACAAGGAAACAGAACTGGTAAAGATGCGCATGCTCTATCAGGAAAAGCATCCTAGTGTAGTTCGTGCCATAGCTGAATTGGAAGAGCTGAACAACCAGCTGTCTGCTGAGGTGCAGAAGGTAGTAAGTTCTCAGGCCGTAAATGTCAATGAAAATCAGAAATCCTTGCAGATGGCACGTTATCAGGCAGCTACGGCATTAGCAGTGGCCAATGCCTCTGAGGCCAAGGTAAAAGCTTTGCAGGCAAAGGCTGATGAAGATATGGCCGGTATGGCAGACGATATTCTTGAGTATAAAAAGCTGGCACGGGAAGCAGGCTTAAAGCAGGAGATTTATAACAATCTCACCAAGCAGATAGAAAATGCCAAAATTCAGCAGACTATGGAGTCTATGGATATCCAGGTAGTTGACCCGGCCAACCTGCCGGATGAGGACAAGCCGTCCGGGCCTAGGAAAAAGCTGATAACTTTGGCTGGTATGGTGCTGGGGTGTATGGTTTCTCTGGGGTATAGCCTTGTGCTGTACAGGAAAACTTACTGAGTAATATTTTGAGGTTAGGAGATATATTTTATGAAAACAGCTTTGATTACTGGAATCACCGGTCAGGATGGTGCCTATCTGGCACAGCTTTTGCTAGATAAGGGATATAAGGTCTATGGCCTGCTGGCTAGAAGGGCTACTGCCACTACATGGCGG
>JALFXV010000006.1 GCA_022786545.1 Selenomonadaceae bacterium | reverse complement strand
CGGCCATCGATGGGACATTGAGGTATTCTTCAAAACTTGCAAAAACAGTCTGCTATTGAGAAAAGAGTATCATGGCCTTTCTTATGACGGTCTTACCGCACATGTTGCAATAGTTTTTACACGATATATGCTATTAGCAGTATCCAAACGAGATAACGAGGATGACAGAACGCTTGGTGAGTTATTCTATCTTATGGTATCCGAAGTAGCAAATATTACCTATCACGAATCAATGATGATTATAGTTGAAGCCATGCTGGCAACAGTTCAGGAAGAATTTCATATCACTGATGAACAGCTCGAATGCTTCTACAAGAAATTTATGTCTAAGTTGCCTGAGTCCATGCAACGCTATTGCAAGCCAGCTGAAAACTTTATCCTTTGAAATATACAGTTTTCAAGGAGCCGTTAGGATTTTCTATGTGGGAAGTTTGAGGAAATAAGTCCATAAATTTTTTGAAAAGTCTACCCAAAATATGATTTTCGTTGTATAATGAGTTCATCTCGTAAACCTCCTGATCTTGTGGTTGTGCTTAAACTCATTATATATCAGGATTGGATTACGCGATTTTTATTTTTCAAAAAAGTTGTAAAGTGCTGATTTGAGTAAATATATCTGTTTTTAGTTTGATATTTCTGCATAAAAAAACAGATATAGCAAACATCTTTGCTACATCTGTCAAATATTTGTCACATTATTGAAGTTATCTTGAAGTAACTTTGAAGTTACTTTGAACTTTACTTTGAAGTTACTTTGAAGTATAATTGAAGTACTTCAATATAATCATGATAATGAAGGAGAGTTTATTATGCAATTGGAGGAATTAACCGGCAAAATAATATTGGAAAACTCTGCCACCGAATACAAGGGACGGCTTGACAGGGAGAATATTATCGGCTGGCTAAAAACTATAGCCGGTTTCGCTAATGCGGCAGGGGGCTCCTTTTACATCGGCGTTGAAGATAAATCTCATAAATTACTGGGCTTTGACTGTAATGAAGCCGATAAGGAACGAAATTATTTCAATAACCAAGTAAACGAGCATCTAATACCACGCCCGCCCATAAAGATAGATTTTATACCGTACTCAATACACGAGAAGAATTTGTACATTTTACATATTACAATTAATATGTCGCCAATACGGCCAGTCATCTGCAAATATAAAGGAATACCTTCTATTTTTATGCGCCGTGAAGGGTTCACCGATGGTGCAACCTACGAAGAAATACGCGAAATGAGTTTAAGCAGCTCATCGGCGGTATATGACTTGCTGGCTACAGACACCCCTTATAACGAAGAAGACTTTACTCAACTAAAAAATTTTTATTCATCAAATAACGATGGAGCCCAACTTTCCCCAAAAGCATTATATTCTTTAGGATTTATGGACTCAAACAATAATTTAGCAAATGGCGCCATACTATTTGCCAATTCATATAATGGCACGAAGACTGCTATGACCTGTTCCGTGTTTTCTGGCATAACCCGCGGCAGTGAACGTATCATTGCTGTAAATAGGTTCACAGGAAATATTATCCAAGCCATCAATTATGCTTGTGATTTTGTAAAGCAGCGAATGAATCATGGCATGCTAAAACTATCCAACAAGCGTATTGAACAACCAGCATATCCATCTCGCGCCATACTGGAAGGCGTGGTCAATGCCATAGCCCACAGGGATTATTTTTTGGATGGAACCCAGATACAGGTAGATATGTTCCGTGACAGGCTGGAAATTTCATCACCGGGAAGCTTTTATCAGGGCGCCCCTATAGAAAAAACATACGACCTATCTTCTATTATATCCAAAAGGCGCAATGAGCTTATCTGCGGCATATTGGTTATGTGTAAGGTGATGGAGGCTGCAGGGACAGGCTTTGATAAAATTGTCGAGGAATATTCTCATGCCGACCAACGACATAAGCCATATATCTACTCTGCCTCTGATCATTTTACCCTGGTGCTTCCTGACCTTACCTATGATATAGGCATTGCAACATTTACGGAAGCTATTGAGTATGTTCCTATTGCCAATGAAACAAAATACGACAGCAAAGTATTGGCATTCTGTATTACCTCGGCGCATAGTGCCTCAGAAATCGCAAACCATTTAGACATAAGCGATTCCACCTATCTGCGAAAAAAAGTGCTTGGCAATCTTGTACAGCAAGGACATCTGTTAGAAACCAAGTCCTCACGGAAAAAAATGTATCTTGCTAATCCTAAAATGCTCCGCCTATCATAATAATCATTATGGTGACCCCCGCCTATGCATTATAAATTTATTCTCCAAGCTCATCTTCATAACCCCACCAGAAAAGCCCCTGCGCCGTAGTGCAGGGGCTCTTCCGTTTGTTAGGGATTTATAGGGAGTTATAGGAAAGCTTTAATCGGTTAGGGATCAATCAAAGCAAACCTTACGAGGATTCAAAATGTTGTTAGGGTCGAAAGCCTTCTTGATGCCCCGCATGATTTCAACAGCAGCAGGGTCCAGGTCTTCCTTCAGGTAAGGCTTCTTGGCAAAGCCGATGCCGTGCTCGCCAGATACCTTGCCGTTCATGGTGCGGGCCTTGGCGTACATCTTCTCCATGGTGTCGTTGAGCACCTTCTCCCATGCTTCTTCATCCAGGTCATCCCGGAGGATGTAAACATGGAGGTTGCCGTCACCGGCATGGCCGAAGCTCTTGATGCGGACATGCATCTCCTCCTGCAAAGCATGTACATACTCTACGAACTCGTTTACCTTGTTGCGAGGTACAACAACGTCTACCTCGTCCATCATGGTAGTGGAGCCGCTGATAGCCTGCAGGAAGGAGCCTCTGGTCTTCCAGATGGCATCGGCACGCTCATCGGTATCGGCAATCAATACATCGATGGCGCCCTGCTCCAGGCAGAGCTGGGCAACTGCATCATAATCCTTGGCAATGTCCTCGGCGTTGCTGCCATCGAACTTCAGCAACAGATATGCATCTGCCTGGTTGTCCGGGAAGCTCTGGCCCAGGAACTTCTCTGCATCCATGATAACCTCACGCTCCATGAACTCGATGGCGGTAGGGGTTGCCTTGGACTTTACAATCAATGGCACAGTGCGGATAGCCTGAGCCAGAGTAGGGAACGGTACCAGCAGGCTGACAGCCTTCTGAGGCAGAGGCAGCAGCTTCAGGATAGCCTTGGTAACGAATGCCAAAGTACCCTCGGAACCGATAATCATATCCTTCAGATCGTAGCCGGAGCTGTTCTTTACAACCTTGCCGCCTACTTCCATGATGGTGCCGTCAGCCAGGACAATCTCCAGGCCCCGGACGAAATCACGGGTTACACCATACTTTACAGCGCGCATGCCGCCTGCGTTGGTGCTGATATTGCCGCCGATGGTAGCAGTCTTCTCGCCCGGATCAGGCGGATAGAACAGGCCTTTTGGCTCAACATACTGATAAATCTCCATCAGCAGCACACCCGGCTCCAGGGTCAGAGTGAGGTTCTCCTCATCCAGCTCCAGGAAGTGGTTCATGAGAGTGGTGTCGATCATGATGCCATGCTCTACAGCTACGGAAGCACCTACCAGGCCGGTACCTGCGCCACGCGGGGTAACAGCGATGTGCTCCTTGTTGGCATACTTCAATACGCCGGAAATCTCCTCAGCAGATGTAGCCCGCACAACCAGGTCCGGATAGGACGGGGTTGCAGTCAGCTCATCATGGCTGTATTCCTCATTTATCTCATCTGCCCAAAGAATGCGCTCACGCGGCACAATCTTGGCAACTTCAGCTAAATCCTGCTCAGTAAGTTTCTTGTACTCGCTCATGCCAAAGCCCCTCCCTGCTTAATCTTCTCAATCAGCTGCGGTACGATTTCATAAATATCGCCAACCAGGGCGTAGTTCGCTACCTTGAAGATAGGAGCCTCCGGGTCGGAGTTAATAGCTACTACCTGCTCGGAGTTGTTCATGCCTGCTACGAACTGGATTGCACCATGTACGCCACAGGTAATGATCAGCTTCGGACGCACGGTACGGCCGGACAAGCCAATCTGGCGGTTGGCATCCAGCCAGCCTGCCTCTGCCAAAGGCCTGGTGCAGGCAATATCGCCGCCTAGGGCATCTGCCAGCTGGCGGATCATGTCCAGATCCTCAACCTTCTTGAGACCGCGGCCTGCTACAACCAGCACATCAGCACTCTCGATGGTCTTTACCTTCTCCTTCTTGACAATGCCAAGAACCTCCATGCGGGCCTTCAGCTTTTCAGCAGGAACTTCCATCTTGACAATCTCGCCCTGCGGCTCAGCAGAACGCTCAGGGGCATTCATAATCTTGTAACGTACAGTTGCCAGCTGCGGACGGGTATTGGAGCAGAGAATTTCTGCCATGATATTGCCGCCGAAAGCAGGACGGATCTGTACCAGGTCGGTATTATCATGCATCTCAAGAATGGTGCAGTCTGCGGTGAGTCCGGTCTTGAAGCGGGCAGCCACTCTCGGTGCCAGCTGACGGCCTACAGGGGTTGCGCCTACCAAAATAGAAGAAGGCTTAACCTCGTTGATGTACTGCTCAAAAGCAGCAGTATAGCTCTCAATCTTGAAATCCTTCAGCTCAGGGTCATCTACCACATAAACCTTGTCTACGCCGTAGTGCAGCAGCTCCTGTGCCTTGTCGCCGATGTCGCTGCCCAGGAACAGGGCCTGTACAGGGTGGTTAATCTTGTCAGCCAGCTCACGAGCCTTGCCCAGAAGCTCCAGGGTAACAGGGTGAATCTCGCCCTCTACATGGTCAACATATACGGTAATGCCATTCCAGAGGCTCTTATCAACTTTCGGACCTACCTCTTCCTCAACAAATTCCATTGCGCCTGGCTGGCCCTTCTTTACGCACAGCTTGCACAGCTTGCAGGCAGCATTGATTTCCAGCTTGCCATTGTTGTCCTCCAGAGCCTTGAATGGGCAGAGGGCCACCATAGCAGCGATGTCTGTTACTTTATCCTGATGAACTATCAGTCTTCCCATTTCGCATTATCTCCTTTTCTGGTCGAAATTCTAATACACACTTTTCCTGCCAAATCAGGAAATAAATTTCAGCTGCTTCAGCTTGCCGTGCAGCTTGTCAGCCAGCTCGGCACCGGTTCCGGTCCAGGTTTCCTGTTCCTTGTCGGAAACCGGCGGGAAAATACGCTGTACCTGAGTGGCTGAACCAGAAAGTCCATAATGGTTCTTGTCCTGATCCTCCATATCCTTCAGGGCATATACGGCAATCTCGCGCTTCTCGGTTGCCTTCTTCAGCTTGTAGGACGGGAGGCGAGGCTGGAGAATATCCTTCTTTACAGTGATGAGACATGGGAACTGAACCTTTAGCTGCTCAAACTCGTGAGCCATCTCCATATCTACAAAAATCGCATTATCCTCAACCTTGTCAATCTTGGCTACGTTGCATACGCAAGGGATGTCCAGCGCCTCGGAAACCTCCGGGCCCACCTGGGCAGTATCGCCGTCAGTGGTCTGCAGGCCGCAGATGATCACATCAAAATTGCCCATCTTCTTGATGCCCTGTGCCAGGGTGTAGCTGGTAGCCAATACATCAGCACCGCCGAAAGCCCTGTCAGAGATCAGCGCACCCTCATCAGCCCCCATGGCAAAGGCTTCACGGATAATCGTAGCGGCTGGCGGTGGTCCCATGGTAATTACACTCACTCGGCCACCATACTGCTCCTTCAGCTTCATGCCGCACTCCAGGGCATACAGATCATAAGGGTTCATTTTGCTGTCAGCACCGTTGCGCTTCAGCACGCCGGTAACTGGATCAACCTCTACCTTATTGGAGCCTGGAACCTGCTTAATACAAACCAAAATTTCCATATTGAATTTCCCCCAATAGCATCGCTCTAAAAAAACACTTCTTCTACTTAATGCCACCAGCTGCTTTCCCCTCTTGCAGCAGGGCTATCGCACCTGCGCAGCCGGTGGCACACCATTAACCTAAAAATCTTACAGCTTCTCAGCCAGCAAATCAGCAATATGCTTGGTCTGGATGCCGGTATCTGCCTTGTCCAGGCCGCCGCCAATCTGCATCATGCAGGCAGGGCAGGCCACAACGGCAGTAGTTGCACCGGTGTCCTTGATATTCTTTACCTTCTCATTCAGCATCGGGATGGAAACCTCCTGATACTTCATGCCGAAGGAACCAGCCATGCCACAGCACTTGTCGCAATTGTGCATCTCCACCAGCTCAACGCCAGGAGTTGCATCAATCAGTGCCCTCGGCTCCTCGAAGATACCCAGACCGCGCTTCATGTGGCAGGAATCATGATAAGTAACCTTCTCACCGCCCCTTGCATGAGTCAGGCGACCAGTCTTCTTGTACTCCTGAGCCACGAACTTGGAGAACTCGCATACCTTGCTGCAGAAAGCCCTTGCCCTTGCCTTCCACTCTGGGTCGTTCTCAAAGAGCTTCATGTAAGTCTCCTCAAGGGTTTCCGTACAGGTCGGGCAGGCAGACAGAATCACATCTGCCCCCACCTTCTCAAAGGCGGCGATATTCTTCTTGGCAGTCTCCTTGCCGGCCTCACGATCACCGATACCCAGGATTGGCTTGCCACAGCATGCCTGCTCCATAGGATATACAACCTCCATGCCCAGGCTCTGGAGCACCTTCACTACGTTCTCACTGGTATCAGCAAATACGAAGTCCATGTTGCAGCCGCTGAAGTAAGCAACCTTCTTCTTCGGCTTGGAAGGATTCTTCTTCATCAGGCGCTCAACCCTGTCACGGAACGGCTCGCTGGCAATAGTCGGAAGGCTTCTGCCCTTGGTCATTTCCTCCATAAAGAGAGGCAGATGACGGATGAACTTGCCCTTCTTGAACGGAGCCTGGCCAATGGCACCAGCCTTCAGCAACAGCTTGTGGAACAGGCCGCGGTCGTTCAGCACCATGTTGAACATCGTCTTGTCCATGCCCGGCGCACCATGCTTCTGTACATAGCGGCTGCGCAGCTCATCAATAATATCAGGAATTGGAATCTTACCCGGGCAAACAGTAGTACACTTGCGGCAGCCGATGCACAGATCACTGAACTGGGCAAAGGTTTCTACGCCGTTAAAGAGACCGGTGAGGATGGCACCGATACCGCCGGAATAGATATGGCCGTATACATGCCCGCCTACCAGCGTCCAGATAGGGCATACATTCAGGCAGGATGCACAGCGCACGCACTGATAAGCCTGCTGGAATACAGGATCCTTGGCTGCCTCAAGACGGCCGTTATCCAAAATGATAACGTACTGCTTGCGGTCCTCCTCCACTACCTTGCCCTGATCATTCTTGTAGATAACCTTGGTTGGTCCGTCCACCATGGTCATATAGCTGGTCATGCGCTGGCAGGTACCATTACGCGGCAGCAGGCGGAGAATCTTGGCAGCGTCCTCGGTAGTAGGAATCAGCTTCTCATAGCCGATGAGCACTACATGGATTCTCGGCAGGGTAGTTACCAGGCGGGCGTTGCCCTCGTTAGTAACCAGGCCGATGGCACCGTTCTCCGCAATACCGAAGTTGGCACCGGTGATACCCATATCAGCCTGCAGGAACTCCTGACGGAGGTTCTTGCGGGCCAGCTGAATCATGTTCGGGATATCCTCCCCAGGCACATCAATGTGCAGCTCCTGCTCGAACATCTCCGCACACTGATAGCGGTTCAGATGAATGGCAGGCATAACCATGTGGGACGGCTTCTGCCCCTTGATGGCAATCATCCACTCGCCCAGGTCGGTTTCCTTCACGCGGATACCATGGTCGCCGAAGCACTCGTTAAGGTGGATTTCCTCAGAGGCCATAGACTTGGACTTTACTACGCGCTTTACGTTGTTTTCCTTGCAGATCTTGATGAGGTATTCCTTTACTGCATCGCCATCCTTGGCACGGAATACCTGGGCTCCCCTCTTCCGGAGGCTCGCCTCGAACTCATCAGCCAGCTGGTTGATGTGCTGCACTGCATCATGCTTCATGGCACGGAGGCTCTCCCGGAGCCCCTCAATGTCCTGCCCCTTGTAAGCGTTCAGACGGGAGCCAGGGTACTGCTCTGCAAACTTGGACAGAGCACCCTGCATAATATCGTCCTTGAGTTTTGCCTGTATTTCCTGTTTCAGATTACGCTCTGCCATGATTACTTACCCTCCCCAAAGTCTTCTACTGCGATAATCAGGAGCTTGTTTGGCCCGTGTACGCCCAGGCTCAGCACGCGCTCAATATCTGCGGTACGGCTAGGGCCGGTAACGAAGCCAAGATAACCTTTGTCAAAAACACGGCCAATAATCTTGCAGGCAACGCTTACATTCTCCACAACATAATTCGCATTTACAAAAACGATATTCACATAAGGAAGCATCGTGGCAACACGTGCCTCATAGGAATAGTTGTCAACGCACAGGCTGCCGGTCTCTGCCACGCAGAACTCGGCGGTGGAAATGCCGATATCAGCAGTAGCGCGATGCTCATAGATGTCGAATTTGTCCGTATATACAGCAGTGCCAGATGCGGCAATCCTGTCATAAATCCCCTTCAGGACAGGATTTTCCTCACCGCCTACAGCCATGATACCGCCACCGGTACGGTCAGCATATTCCTTCAACAGCTCCTTGAGCTTCGCCTCGCCTTCGGCAAAGTTCTTTACCCGGAACACCTCTGCGGCAGCTGCCTTTGCATTGGTCTCAAAGTCATTCCAGTACTCAGCTTTCACAAGGCCCTCCCCAAAGGCCTGCTTTGCCCAATCACGGCATACCTTTTCCATAAATAACTCTCCTTTTACCTAAACACTCATACACCTTTGATTAAAAAAATCATAAAACGTACAACATAATTACATCATATAAAATACTCTCACAAATTTTCATCTCGCCAAAGACACAATCTGTAATTTGTACAATGAATTTTTAACAACTCCATTAAACCATACAATACAAAGTTTGTCAACAATAAATCAAAATAATCCCATTATGCACTGACTTTTGTCTTGTTTTTTCAATCAAGAAAAAATTTCCCAAAAATTTTTCTAATTAAAGCAGGATTTTTAATTGTTTTGTCGAATAGCATACATTAGCCAAAGATAATAGGAGTGGCAGAGTTGTTTAACATATTTGTTCACTCTCTTCTGTACGGATGTGCAATGTTTATAAAGGGGTCTTTGTTATGGCGTTGGTAAAAGGAAAAACCTTAGTCGAGCAGACAACAGAAAAGATTATCGACTATATTACTAAAAACAAAATGCAGCCCGGTCAGCAACTGCCCACCGAAGCAGAGTTCACCGCGGAACTGAACGTCAGCCGCGGCACCCTGAGGGATGCCTTCAAGGTACTCATCGCCCGCAATATCCTGGAAGCCCGCCAGGGGTCGGGAACCTTTATTGCGGAGAACATGGGCATACCTGATGACCCGCTGGGGCTGACCTTCATCTATGATGATGACGCCCTGGCCCTGGACATGCTGGATGTGCGGCTGATGCTGGAACCGGCCATTGCCGGTATGGCAGCCATCAACGCCACCCCGGCCCAGAAGCAGCAGCTGCATGAGCTGACTAAGACCCTTGCCCGGCATATTGCGGAGAACAACTCCTATGCCGACGATGATGGACGCTTCCATCAGCTGATTGCCGAAGCCAGTGGCAACAGAGTCATTGGCAACCTTACCCACATTCTGTTTTCTTCCATTTATAAGAATATCGAGCTTACCCTGAACGTACAGAAGGAAAGCAACACGCTTTTCTATCACAAGAAGATCTTGAAGGCCATCAATGAGGGGGACGCGGTCGCGGCCAGCATGTACATGAACATGCACCTGTGCCTGCTGAAGGACTTCATGCTCGACAAGTACGCCAAGGATAAGGAGTCATCCTGATCTGTATTCTGCAAAAAGGGATTATGGAATGTTCAAGTAACGAATCGTTATGATGTATAGTCTTAGTTGTTTGATGTTTTATATTTTGTGAATGAAATGTTAGGAGATGAATATTGTGTTAGCTATAATCGCAGCAATTCCTATTATCCTCACCATTATTCTTACAGTAGGCCTGAACGTACCTGCCAAGAAGGCCCTGCCTATGGCATGGGCTGCCTGCGCCATCATCGGCCTGGCTTACTGGGGCATGGATGTTACCCACGTTGTTGCCTACACTATTACGGGTTTCCTGGGTTCCATTGATACGTTGCTGATTATCTTCGGTGCTATCCTCCTGATGAACATGCTGAACGAAGCCGGTGCCATGCGCCGCATCGAGGCCATGTTCAACGGCATCACCGAGGATGCCCGCATCCAGCTGATTATCGTAGGTTTTGCCTTTGCAGCCTTCATCGAGGGTGCAGCCGGCTTCGGTACTCCGGCCGCCATCTGCGCACCGCTGGTTATCGGCCTCGGGGCGCCTCCTATGGCAGCTGCCCTGGCATGCCTCATGTTTAACTCCACCCCTGTACCATTCGGTGCAGCCGGTACTCCTACCAACTCCGCTGCAGAGATTATCAAGGACGTACTGCCATCCATCGGCGTTACTGACCTGAGCCTTTTCAAGCAGGATCTTTCCTTCCTGTCCACCATCGGCATGTGCGTTGGTTCCCTGGTCATCATCTGGCTGGTAATCGGCGTTGTCTGCATGAAGTTCGGCAAGAACAAGTCCTTCTCTGATGTTGTTCCAGTAATTCCTTTCTGCCTGTTCACTTCCATCGTGTTCAGCTGCGTTTCCATTCCTGTTGCCAAGGTTATGGGTGCTGAGCTTACCTCCCTGGTAGCCGCTGCCGTAACTATCTTCGCTACCATCGGTGCTGCCAAGGCAGGCTTCCTGATGCCAAAGGAAATCTGGCGTTTCCCTGGCACCGAAATCAAGAAGGATGCCAAGAAGCAGAATACCCAGCACTCCATGTCCCTGCTGAAGGCTTGGACTCCGTATCTCCTGGTTACCCTGTGGCTGGTAGTTACCCGTGTGCCTCAGTTCGGCATCAAGCCTCTCATGGGCTCCTTCCCTATCACCATGACCAACATCATGGGCGTTGAGGGCGCAAGCTTCACCCTCAAGTGGCTGAACAACCCTGGCTTGTTCCCATTCATCCTGGTTGTATTCATCGGCTTCGCTATGTACGGCCTCAGCGGCAGCCAGATCAACAACGTGCTGTACAAGTCCTACAAGCAGCTGGTAGGCGCAACCATCGCCCTGCTCTTCGGCTTCGCTATGGTTTACCTGTTCCGTTATTCCAACGCTAACGTATGCGGCTATGACTCCATGCTGGTAGCTATGGCCAAGGGCATGGCTGACCTGGCTGGTGCCAATTACTTCTACATCGCACCTGTCATCGGCTCTGTGGGTGCCTTCATGTTCGGTTCCAATACCGTATCCAATATCATGTTTGCACCGTTGCAGTTTGCTACCGCAGACATCCTGAGTATTCCTCACATCGTTATCGTAGCACTCCAGAACCAGGGCGGTGCCATTGGTAACATGGTCTGCATCAACAACATCGTAGCAGTGTGCGCTACCACCGGCATCGTAGGTGCCGAGGGCAAGATACTGAAAACCACGGTAGGCCCTTGGTTCGTATACTACCTGATTGTTATCGGCGTCATGGTGCTGCTGATGAATCTGGGCGTCGCTGGCTAAGTGCCATGAGCCCTGCCGTCCTGCCTCAGGCATGAGCAGCTAAAAAACAGCAATAACATAAACGCAAAACAAAAGCTCACAGCTAGCACTCATCTGCTAGTCTGTGAGCTTTTCCTGTGCCCGGAAAAAATTGTATACTGCCTCAGCTGCCGGCCTGTTCATGCCTGGGAGGGCCGCCATTTCCTCCGCCTCCGCCTCCCGTATCCTTTCTATGGTGCCATAGTGCTCATACAGAATCTGCCGCCTCTTAGGCCCGATGCCCTGGATGTGGTCCAGGACGGAGACCAGGTTTCTCTTTCCCCGGAGCTTCCTGTGATAGGTAATGGCGAAACGGTGAGCCTCATCCCGGATGCGCTGGATAAGGAACAGCGCCTGGCTGTCCCGGGGCAGTATTACCGGCTCTGACTCCCCCTCGCAGAAAATCTCCTCCTCACGCTTGGCAAGGCCCACCACCGGCACATCAAGATGGCCCGCTCCCCGGATAATCTCCAGGGCGGAGCTCAGCTGGCCCTTGCCGCCGTCAATGACTATCAAATCCGGCATCTGGGCATCCTCTGCCCCGTACCGCCGCATGGTAACCTCCCGCATGGACTTGAAATCGTCCGGCTTGCCCTCGGCACTCCTGATCTTGAAGCGGCGATAGTCTGACTTTTTTGCCGTACCCCCTTCAAAGACCACCATAGAAGCCACTGTCTCCGAGCCCTGATTGTGAGAAATATCGAAGCACTCCATGCGGTATGGTGGCACCGCCAGCCCCAGGTACTCTCCCAGCTCCTCCACCGCCCCGATGGTCTGGGCATAAACCTTTTCCTGAATTATAAATTCATCCTCCCGGGGCTTCGCCACCAGCTTCTGCATCTCCGACAGCTTCTGCACCGACAGCAGCTGGTCCCGAAGCCTGGCTGCCAGCTCAAACTCCAAATCCTCTGCCGCCGCCTCCATCTGAGCCTTCAGCTCCGCCTCCACCTGCTTCGTCCTGCCGTCCAGGAACAGGCACACCTTCCGGATCATGCTCCTGTACTCCTGACGGCTCACCTTGCCCAGGCAGGGCGCCAGGCACCGCCTGATGTGGTACTCCAGGCAGGACTGCCCCGGCCTCAGGTTGCGGCAGGTACGCAGGGGGAACATCCTCTTCAGAAGCTTCAAGCAGTCCTTCAGGGCCCCGGCATCCGTATAGGGGCCAAAATACCGTGAACCGTCCTTTACCAGCTTTCTGGTGATGAACACCCGGGGAAAATCCTCCTTGGTAGTCACCTTCAGATATGGGTACATCTTGTCATCCTTCAGGCTGATATTGTACTTGGGACGGTATTTTTTGATGAGCTTGCACTCAAGAATCAGTGCCTCCACCTCGGTGCCCACCATAATTATATCAAAATCCGCAATCCGCGCCACCATTGCCTTCACCTTGGCAGAATGGCTTTTACTGTTCTGAAAATACTGGCTGACACGATTCTTCAGCACCACTGCCTTGCCCACATAAATAATCGTCCCCCCTGCATCCTTCATGATGTACACGCCGGGACTGTTTGGCAGCAAAGCCAGCTTTTCCGCAATTATCTCATTCGTCATTCATATCCTGCTCCTGATTGCCGCCCCCTATTACCTCTGCGGCATTGACCAATACATACTTATTTAAACATATTACACAATACACATACACATATATTATAACCGCTGGCAGGCGAAAAAATCCAGAGCCGTCAGCAAATTTTAACAAAATCCCTCCGCCGCTTAGATAATCCCCCCTTGCCCTTTACTTCATTTCGCCGATATCGTATAATAGTAATGAATATAAAGAATAAGAGGTGTATCCATTGAAAATCCTAGCCCGTCATCTCACCATCGATATGTACAAATGCAAAGAGTCCTGCTTCACCGACATGGAGCAGCTTCTGGATAAACTGAAAACCATCCTGGAGGAAAGCAAGCTGGAGGTTGTTTCCGGCATGCACCAGGTACTGCCGGACGGACATGCTGCCATCATGCTCATCTTCAACGAGGGCCACATGACCTTGCACGCCTTCCCGGAGCTGCGCTATATCTCCGCCGACACCTTCCTGTGCCAGCAGAATGCCACCCCGGAGCTGCTTTTCAACACCTTCCGCAAGCTTTTCAAGCCGGAAAAAACCAAGACTACCCTGCTGAAGCGCGGTGACTTCGGCTCCGTCACTGACATGAAGCCCAAGTACAAGACCAGGACGGCGCCTATCCGCAAAATCCGCAACACCGGCAACAAGGTAATCAGAATCCTTACCCGCAAGTAAGCACCAAATCCCTGCTGATAGCTGGCAGGGATTTTTCTTTGCAAAAAAATATCCATGTATACAATTATATTTTTCTAAACAAACAGACGAAAAAAGTGTATAATATTAAACATGTGAAATATTGCAGAGTATTCTGCCAATCGGAGGGATTTCATGAATAAGCCACGTTTGGGACATATACATTTTCTCAATGTACTGCCCCTGACCTACGGTCTGAACAACCTAAACCTGAAGGAAGGAATGGAGCTGAGGAACGGCGTCCCGGCAGTGATGAACAACGACCTGCTGACAAGGCGCGTTGATGCCAGCGAGGTATCCTCTATTGTATATGCCCGGAACTGCGAGGATTTGCTGGTACTGCCTGACCTGTGCGTCAGGGCGGACGGCGAGGTGCGCAGTATTCTCCTGGTGTCCAAAAAGCCTATCGAGGAAATCAACGAGGACAAAATCATCCTCACCGCCCAGTCCGCCACGGCTCACTGCCTGCTGAAAATCATCATGGCAAAGGCATACGATGCCTCACCTCACTACTATACCAGGAACCTCACCCCTGCCCATCCAGTGCCAAACGATGCCACCGCTTCCCTGCTCATCGGCGACGATGCCCTCTATGTGTATCATCACCAGCAGAAGGACAAATACTACTACTATGATTTGGGACGGGAGTGGAAAAAGCTCACCGACCGCTGCATGGTCTATGCGGTCTGGACTGTGCACAAGAGCTTTGCCCAGGCAAATCCTGAGGGCGTGCAGTTTATCTACGACCGCCTCTACCGCTCCCTGCAGGAAGGGCTGAAAAATAAAAAAGAGGCCATCGCCTCCATCATTGATAAAAAGCCGTTTACCCAGCGGCAGCTGTCAGAATATCTCCATGTCATCAAGTGGAACCTGACTGAGGAGTACCTGGACAACCTCAAGGTATTCTACGACCTGGCCTATGAGCAGAAGCTGATACCGCGCCGTCCGCACATCCGCATGGCCGATGTGCAGCGGTAAATTGACTTGCCAAAAAAACTAAATAACTGTATAATGAGAGTGTAATAAAAAGGTGGTACTGCTGATAGACGGTTAGTCCTTTTTAGCTTGGTTATTCCGCAGATGCGACCGCACTCATTAGGGCTGTGGGCGGTTACTTCTGCTTATCGTTTAAATCTTTGCCAATCATGTAGCCAAAACCTAAACAGGTAATTACGAGGCTGATGACGCTGATGAAAAATTCATCTGACATAGTATCACGTCCCTCCTTGCAGGATTCCTCTTGCGAGGTTCTGGGCAGAGGGGTTTAGCAGGCCCTCCGCAGAGGACTAACCGCCTACCGTACTTGGCAGTACCACCAAACACATTATACTAAAAATTTATCCCCCATGCAACTTGTTTAAGCTGCATGGGGGACTTTTCTTTATCTCTTATTAACTGTAATTAACTAAATAAACCAAAGCTTATTTCTTAATCATCATGCGGGCCTGGTTCTCACCCAGGTCTACCACCAGCTGGCCGCCGGAAACGGCTGCCTGGAAGCTGCTGTCAAGGGCATCTGCAAAAACAGTGCCGTCAGCAAACTGACCGGCAGGAATAACCACCTGCTGCGCCTTGCCACGGTTCAGTGCCACAACTGCTGCCTCGCTGCCGTTGGTACGGGCATAGGCAAAGATGTCGCCTTCTGCCTTCAGGGTATTGACATCGCCATGAGCAAAGAGCTGCTTGTGGGCATTGCGCACGCCCATTACCTGCTTGTAGTAAGCAATCAGCTCCTTGTCCTCATTGCCCCACGGATAGGTGCGGCGGCAATCAGGGTCGGCACTGCCGTATACACCGGCCTCATCGCCGTAGAAGAAGGTCGGCATGCCAGGATAGCCCAGGATGAAGGCTGCGGACAGCTTCAGCCTTGCCTTGCCCAGCTCATAGTCAAAGTCCTTCAAGGTAGCCTGAGCCACGGACTCCTGACCGCCGCCGAACTTGTAGATGGCACGGACTGTATCATGGGAATCCACGATGTTCATCAGGTCATAGAGAGCCTCCCGCGGATAATTCTGCTGGAGAATCTTCAGCTCGTCATCTGCTGCCTTGGCATCGCCCCTGTTCAGGAACAAATCACCTACAGCAAAGGACAGCTTGTAATTCATTACTGAGTCAAACTGGTCACCGGTCAGGAACTGGGTGCCATCCTGCCAGATTTCGCCCAGCAGCAGCGGCTCCTCCCCCTTGGTGGTCTTAATCTGCTTTACGGTCTTGCGAACATTTCTCCAGAACTCTGCCGGAATCTCCTTGGCCACATCCAGGCGCCAGCTGGACAGGCCGTCCTTGAACCACTTGGTGATTACGGCATTGTCACCATAGAGGAGGTACTCGCCCAGGCTGGACTGCTCATCCAACAGGTCCTTGTCGCTGAACGGCACCAGGCTGGAGTAGCCCTGCCAGTCATGGTAAGCGTACTTCTCGCCCATCTCATCTACAGCCTTCTGGTTCTTTATTTCAAACCAGTTCTCCCACTGATAAGGGCTGAATACCTGTCCCTCGGCAATGAGCTGCTTCCTGGCTTCTTCCTTGGCGGCAGCTTCCTTCATGCCCTTGGTGTTCATCAGGTCATAAACACGGGACCAGAACTCATAGGCTCCTACCCACTCATACTTGCCATAGCGGTCAAAATAAATGGAGTCATCGCCTACATGGTTGAACACGCCATCCATAATCAGGTGCATGCCCCGCTTGTCCATCTCTGCTACCAGCTGCCTGAAATCCTCCATGTTGCCCAGCAACGGGTCAATGGTGCCATAGTCTACTGTATCATAGCGATGGTTGGAGCAGGCGCTCATCATCGGGTTTACATAGATGGCGGTAATGCCCAAATCCTTCAAATAGTCCAGCTTCTGAGTGATACCTGCCAAATCGCCGCCGAAGAAGTCGTTGCAATCCTGGGTATCGCCGTCCTTGTCAGGAGTCTTGCTGTGGTTGGCCGGAATGTCATTCCAATCCCTGTGCTGGATTGGCTGGCTGCCCCTGGCGGTGGTACGAGCGTTGTCGTTGGACTTGTCCCCGTTGAAGAAGCGGTCAGGGAAAATCTGATAGGTAATGGCTTCCTTGGCCCAGTCCGGGGTATGATAATCAGCAGTATATACTGTCAGCTGGAAAGGCTTAGCACCTCTGAGGGCCGTAGCACCAGTATTGCCAGGGCGGGCATCATCGCCGTACTGCAGCATATCGTTCAGGAGGAAGGTGTAGCCGTATATGCCATTTTCCTCCGGGGTAATGCTTACAGTCCAGATATCGCTGCCGTCCTCAGTGCCGGTCTTCTGCATGTCATAAGTCACGGTCTTGCCTGCGGCATAATCAGGGTTATACTCGTCACCGCCGTTGGCAGTAATCTCCGCTTTGGTCAGTACCAGCTTGGCGTTCTGCACATCACCCTGCTGGGTGCGGATGGAGAGCTTGACAGCCTCCCCTACCTTGGCTGGCTGGAACGGAGCGCGGTATGCGGTGTCCCAGGTGTCATGTACTACCTTGTCAGGATGGATGCTGCCATCGTCTACAATGAGCTTTTTGCCGGCAAAATCATAGTAGAAGCTTACCTTGCCGTCCTGGCGGACTGTTACCTGCTGCTTGAGGGATTTCTGCCCCTTCTGCTTGATTTCGGCAGTATAGGTGCCTGCCTTTACATCCAGGGTGGTCTGATAGAACTTGTCCATCAGCAAGTCACGCATTACCTTGTCACCTTCCAGGGCTGCAAAATCACCGCCCAGGGTAGGCAGTTCTGCGTCCTTCAGCATTTTGTAGCTGTGGCTGTCCTGAAGCTTGTGGGTAATGTCGTTATAATAGAAGGTAACCTTTTCCGGCTTGTCAAGGGTGAGCTGCACGTTGGCACCGTCGAAGTTGCCGTTGAGGCCGTAATTCTCTGCCCAGCTGCCGTTGACGGAAATCTTGTAGAAGTAAGGGCCTGCTGGCAAGTCCATAGTATAGGCGTAGAAGCCGTGGCCCATGTCCTTCATCTCCGTGGTCTTGTCTGCCGGGTCCCAGTCCTTGGCGCCACCGGCACGGGTCTGTACTGTGCCTGTTACGACGAAGCTGCGGCCAGCGGAAGCCAATGCTGCCTGTTCTTCTGCCATATCCTCGTAGTCGTATGTTACGATGTGGGTTGCGGCATCGTAGGTGAAGGTTACTTCGTGGTCATGGAGGAGCCTCAGGGCAATGTTGGGGCCATCCTTGACGCCGTCCTTGCCGTAGTTTTCGTCCCAGCTGCCGCCGATGGCAATCTTGAAGTCGTAGTTGCCTGCGGCAAGCTTGCCGGTGAAGATGTATTTGCCGTTGCCTGCTGGCTGTAATAATGTCGCCCCGTCGGCAGGGTTCCAGTCTGATGCGGCGCCCAGCTCATCCTGAAGGCTGCCTACTAATACTACATCGCCTGCACCTACTGCACTGGCAGCATTGGCAGCATTGGCGGCCTCTGTGTGTGCTATCCTCAGCAGTGAGAGGCTGTCGAAGGCTGTTGGTGCGGTTACAAGGGCTGATGGTGCAGCCAGTAAAGTCAGGGAAAGCGCCATCCCCACTGAGCGCTTTAAAATCTGCTTGCGGTTCATGTTTGATACTCCTTCTTTCTTATTGCTATATTCGTAAAAGTTCGTGCATACACAGTATTTGTTAGTGCATACACTGTGTTTTCTGTTCAGACCTTTAGGCAATGCCATGATAGTGCCCATCAAAAACACGCTCTCGCTCCTAGTTGTACCTAACGGATGCTAAGCTCTTGCTTCGCCTGCGGCTTGCAAGGTCGCAGCACAAGACAACGCATCGCAGTTGTCTTGTGCTGGGTGATATGCCACTGGCATATCACCCGCTAAGCACCGAGGTACAACAAAGGTTTTCGCTGGGCACATATCATGTCCTTTGCCTTTTTGTCTGAACAGTAGTTGCAAATTACTAAAATTCGTACCCCATATCTGCAAAAAGTAAAAGGGGAACTGCCCCTTGCCCTGAGGGGCATTGAACAGTTCCCTGTATAAATAGATATTATGGACTTCTTATTTAAATTAGAAGTGGAAATCAACCTCGGTACGGAACAAGTTGCGGTCGGTCTCGGCGCCACTGATGCCCTTCTTCTGCTGGGAGTACAGAGTGCTCCACTCAACATTCTTAACTGGAACATACTTCACGCCAAAGATCCAACCCTTGGCATCGTTAGGACGGGACCCCCACTCATCATCTGGGTTACCGGCATTCTTGCCAAACTTGAAGTAACGGGCATATACGCCGAAGGAACCTGGGTCCTGCAGGTTAGTTCCCTTGTAGTCGATACGTGCCTCTGCAGCCTTGTTGTTATTCTCGGCATTGGACTGAATGTAATCACCAGTCAGGGTAACGTTCTTGAACGCCTTGAGTTTAGCACCCACTACAAATGCACTGTCATAAGCCACGGTGTCAGACTTAGTGGTAGTCTCCCACTTGCCACTAGTATTGTCGTCACCCTTTACCCAATCTTCACTGGTTCTAACATTATGCACATCGCCCTTGCTGAGTGCAGCCTTCTCATACGCCAAGTTAACATCAACTGCATGGCCAACAGAACCCCAAGTAGCAACACCATAGTAGGACTGGCCGTTACCCTCCCAAGACGGAGACATATAGAATGCACTTGCAGTCAAGCCAGTGCCCTTAACAGGAATACCTGCCTGAACACCATCGGTCTCGCCACCCTGCAGGGTGTTAGTGAAGCCAAGACCTCTCCAAGTACGACCGATGCTTACCCATGCACCGCTGTTAGGGAAGTAACCATCAGCCCAAATACGCTGGATGATACCAGTATCACTGCCATCATGCTTGCTGTGCTTATCGCTGTACTTGTGGTTAGTCTCGCTCTGGAACTTAGCTGTCCAGTTGTCATTTACCTTGTACTCACCATGCAAATCCATGTAGAAGCGGTCATTGCCACGGTTGATGGTATCGTTATCATCATCATGGTCATAGGTAGCACGGAACATACCATTGAACTTAACCTTGCCAACTTCGTTCTTCAGATCCTGTACGTCAGCAGCGAGAGTCTTCAGCTCGGAGCCGTACTCTGCCTGCATCTTCTCAATGAGAGCGCGGTCTGCAATGTTAGCAGCTTCCATCTTATCGGTAGCACGGGCTACGATAACAGCCATCTCGTAACGGCTGATGGCGCGGTCACCGGCATAAGTGCCATCAGGCATGCCCTCGATGATACCGTCCTTTACCAGCTGGTCTACAGCCTGATAGGACCAGTGATCCTTTGGTACGTCTGCCAGACTGCCTTCTGCTGCCAGTGCAGTGCCGCTGATGCCTGCTGCCAAAGCCATGGCAACGGCTGCGCTCAAAATCTTCTTGTTCATCAAATTCTCCTCCTAAAAACAGATACGTTTTCTTCCCCTGCCACGCAAAGCAAGGGCTTCATCTATACTGTCCGGAAAATTTTCACTGCATGTTGCCCAATGCTTCCTTGTTTCCATTAAGCAAAGCCATGAAGCTATGTATTTGCCGGACATTCACAGGCATCCACGCCTGAGTGCGCCAAACTTAGTTTGAAAAAGCCCCCCCGCCGCCTCCGTTCACACACACGGAGACGGCTTTTCGGCTTTTCTTTTCGCAGGCACCCGG
This sequence comes from Selenomonadaceae bacterium, assembly GCA_022786545.1. Taxonomy (GTDB): domain Bacteria; phylum Bacillota; class Negativicutes; order Selenomonadales; family Selenomonadaceae; genus Anaerovibrio. The sequence goes on along the minus strand of JALFXV010000006.1, from coordinate 11,439 downwards.
ATACGGGGTGTTAATGTAAGAAGGCACCTGCAAGGTGTCATATATATTGAAAATAAAGGGGCAAATTTAAGTGGGATTACAGCCTGCCGAAGGTATCGGTAGTGTGGCGGATTTCCTGTGCCAGCTTGCTGGTGAGAGCCTTGCCGGACACGCGCCATCTCCAGTTCTGGCCTACAGTAGAAGGCTGGTTGGTTCTGGCGGCATTATCCAATCCCAGGTAGTCCTGCATAGGAATAATGCAGGTAGCTGCATTGCTGCGCATAGCAGCCGCAATCATCGGTTTATGTAAATCCTTAACAGGAGTATTAGCATCACACAGGTAGTCCCTTACCATCTTCATTTCCTGCTTGTTGATACTCTTGAACCAGCCCTGGAGGGTTTCGTTGTCATGAGTACCGGTGTAGACTACGCAGTTCTCGATATAGTTGTGCGGCAGGTAATCACTTGCTGCACCGGTGTCGCGGGAGTCAAAAGCAAACTCCAGCACTTTCATGCCAGGGAAGCCGCTGTCCTTTACCAGCTGACGTACGGTATCGGTCATAAAGCCCAAATCCTCGGCAATTACCTTCCTGTCACCCAGGCGCCACTTCATAGTGTTGAACAAATCCATGCCCGGGCCTTTTTCCCAATGTCCGTTGATGGCATCCTTGGCGCCAAACGGAATGCTGTAATATTCATCAAAACCACGGAAGTGGTCGATACGCAGAACATCATACATGTTGAAGGCATACCATACACGGCTCATCCACCAGTCAAAGCCGGTCTCGCGATGGTAATCCCAGCGATAGAGAGGGTTGCCCCACAGCTGGCCGGTAGCGGAGAAGCCATCCGGCGGACAGCCTGCCACAGCAATCGGATTGCTCTTGTCATCCAGCTGGAACAGCTCAGGATGAGACCATACATCAGCACTGTCCATGGCAACATAAATCGGAATATCGCCTACAATCTGAATGCCCTGGCTGTTGGCATAGTATTTCAAGTCCTTCCACTGGCAGTCAAACTTGTACTGCAGGAACTTCTGGAACTCAATATCAAAGTACAGCTTGTTTCTGTAATGCTCAATAGCGTAGCCATAGCGGAGCTTGATATCCTCAGGCCACTCGTTCCAGCACTTGCCGCCGAAGAAATCCTTCAATGCCATGAACAGGGCATAGTCTTCCAGCCACCAGGAATTCTCGTTGACAAAGCGATGGAAATCACCGTTATCATTGATATGGCTGCGCTCATAAGCCTTGCGGAGCAGCGGATAGCGTCCCTCATACAGCTTGGCATAGTCAATATCATCATCCTTGCTGCCGAAATCCACAGCAGCAGTTTCCTCTGCGGTCAGCAGCCCCTCACCGGTGAGCCAGTCCAGGCTGATGAAGTACGGATTGCCTGCAAAGGTAGAAAAGGACTGGTACGGTGAATCGCCATAGCTGGTAGGCACCAGCGGCAAAATCTGCCAATAGGTCTGGCCGGCTTCCTTCAGCCAATCAATAAATCTGTAAGCGGTTTCATCAAAACAGCCGATGCCGTACTTAGATGGCAAGCTGCTGACAGGCATTAAAATTCCTGCACTACGTTTCATCGTTTTCAGTCCTCCAAATCAATTACCACGCCATAGTGATCCGAAATCACAGGCTCGTTATTTCCGTTGAAGCAGACTCTGCTCTTTTCTACGTCTGCCTGCTCATTGCACCAGATGTGATCAATGCGCATTCCATTCAGCATGTCCGCCTCGGACAGCTTATCTCTCCATCCATCTATTACACCCTGGACAGTAACGCCAGAGTCCTTATCTTTAGCCAGCAGGTATGTATCATGCCAGCCGCTGTCGGCAATCAGGTCATACCCCTCGCCGCGAACCTCCGCCGGGCTGTTGAAGTCGCCCATGAGGAATATCCTGCCTTCATGCTGCCTGGACACTACCTCACGCTGCAGCTTCTGCCACTGCCCTTCAAAAGGCTCCACCTCGTCAGTCCACCAGCCAAGATGTACTGTATAAAACCAATCCTCCATACCGGCAGGGCGCACCCCCAGCGCGTAGCGGGTACGCCAGTTGCCGTAGTCGGCATCCTGACTCAAAAGCACCACATTGGTTTCAGCAATAGGCTTCTTGCTGAGGATAGCCAGTCCTTCATCATACTTGCTATAGCCAAGCTTCATCGGCAGCCAGGTCCAGTTGTACTCAAGCCCCCGGCTGCGCAGGTCAGCAGCCACCAGCGCCACATGGTTGTCAGCCTTCAGATGGCGCGGCTCCTTGTTGTTCCTGCACCTGCCCAGCTGCAGGGAAGCATTTGCCTCCTGCGCCTCGGCAGTCTGATTTACCTCCTGCATAGCGATAATATCAGGCTGGAGCTTTGCAATATACTCAAGGAAGTTTTTTGTTTTTTCAACGTAATTTTTCTCAATAATGCTGTGGGTGTTAATACTCAAAAGCCTCATGATATTGCAAACCTCCAAACTGATACTAATAATTTGTGCCCTGCCCCAAAAGCAGGGCACAAATTATAACCAATACTATTTATTACAGAATGTCATTGATATCAGACTTCAGCACATCAGCCTTAGGCCCATATACAGCCTGAATACCATTACCCTTTACGAACAGGCTCTGAGCACCCTCAGCCTTCCAAGCTGCCAGGTCAGCAACCTTGGAGCTGTCCTTTACGGTTACACGGAGACGAGTGAAGCAGGAGTCAACCAGCTCAATGTTCTCGCGGCCGCCCAGGAGGCCGATAATACGCTCTGCCTGGCCATTGTCAGCACCAGCGGACTTCTTTGAGGAATCCTTCTCAGCAGCCTCATCAGACTCGGAGTCGGAGTAGTTGCCAAGACGGCCCGGGGTAGCGAACTGGAACTTGCCGATTGCAAAGTAGGAAACGGCAGCACCAATGATGAAGAATACGATAACAGTGATTACGAAGTTTACAACATCGCCCATCAGGCCGGCGTTGCTTACCATAGGGAGACGGGAGATGAACTCCAGGTTACCGAAGGAATGGAGACGCAGGTCAATCACACCAGCCATAGCGAAGGCACAGCCCTGCAGGATAGCGTAGAAGATGTACAGAGGAACTGCACAGAACATGAACATGAACTCGATAGGCTCGGTAACACCGGTCAGGAATACTGCCAGTGCAGTGGAGATGAACATGGACTTGTAGAGGTGACGCTTGTCAGCATCTACACGGCGATACATACCAAATGCGAAACCAATCAGCAGACCGGAAGCGCCAATCATCTGGCCAACCTTGAAGCGGGCAGGAGTTACAGTTGCCAGCAGCTGGTTGTAGGAAGCGGTGTCACCGGACTTAACGAAGTTGATCAGGTCATTAATCCAAGCCAGCCACAGAGGATCCTGGCCGTATACAGTAGTGCCAGCACCGAGACCGGTCTGTACTACATAGGTACCGCCCAATGCGGTGTAGTTTACAGGAATGGTAATCATGTGATGGAGACCGAATGGAAGCAGGAGACGCTCAAGGGTACCATAGATGAATGGTGCCAGCAGCGGTGCAGTGTCGGAGGAATTTGCAATCCAGATACCGAAGCTGTTGATACCGCCCTGGATAGCAGGCCATACAAGAGCCATGATAACGGAGATTACTGCGGAGTACGCAATAACTACCATCGGAACGAAACGCTTACCATTGAAGAAAGCCAGTACATCAGGAAGATTACGGAAGTTGTAATACTTATTGTAAGCAATAGCGCCTACGAAACCGGAGATAATACCTACGAATACACCCATGTTCAGGGCAGGTGCGCCCAGAGTGCTAACGAAGTAATCCTTTACCAGGAGCTCCTGGCCAAACAGGGAATAAACAACTGCATCAGGATTGCCCAGCATGTCGCCGGAAACACCGAAGATGGAACCGGTAATACGGGTAATCAGGCAGAACGCGATAATAGCTGCGAATGCACCGCCGGCACGCTCCTTTGCCCAGGAACCACCGATTGCGATAGCGAACAAAATGTGGAGGTTGGCGATGATTGCCCAACCCATATTCTCAAGAACCTGTCCCAGGGTCATCATGGCGCTGATATCGCCGCACCAGAGCTGGAACACCTTACCGATGGATAATGCCAAACCTGCGGCAGGCATTACCGCTACTACTGTCAGCAGAACTTTACCCAGGTTCTGCAATAAATCAAAGTTAATCATTGACTCCTTATTCTCCTTCTTTTCCTCTTGCTTAACCGGCTGAGGCTTTGCTTCAGCCTTCTTAGGAGCTGTTGCCTTGGCAGGCTCCGCCTCTTCACCCTCTACTTTGCACTCAATCTGATAAACAGGCTTCTTGCCCGGCTTTACGTTCTCACCGATTGCCAGGTTCTTCAGAGTGCCCTCAGGGCCGCCACAGAAAATAACAGGGGTTACGGACTCAATATTGTGCTCCTTGAGGTAATCAAGATCCACACGGGCGATTGGGTCACCGGCCTTTACCTTGGTGCCTGCTTCTACTTCTATAGTAAAAGGAACACCTTTCAGGCCTACGGTTTCCAGACCTACATGGACCAGCAGCTCAATGCCGTCCTCTGTCTGGAAGCCGAATGCGTGGCCAGTTTCTGCAACAGTGGTCAATGTACCATCAACCGGGCTGCAAATGCGGCCATCGCTTGGAATGATGGCTACGCCATCACCGAGGATTTTGCCGGAAAAGACTGGATCCGGCACATCTGCCAATGGAACCACTTTGCCGTTCAGCGGTGAATATACCGCCGTCAAAATCGACTTTGCCATAATATCTACTCCTTCTCTTTACTAGGGAAATTTCAGCGTCTTTGAAACGCTTCCTCCTCGAAGTGTTTCTTGTTTCTGAAACCCTGTAGCTATATTAAACCACATTTCTGCAAATAATGCAACACTTTTTTCAGGAAACTTGAAATTTTTTTTGAGATATGATACATTGTATATGAAAGGAACTGGACAAAATTTCATTTCCTTCTATAATAATGACTGCGGCAGGGCAGCCTGCCGCCAGACAGCGTGAAAACTATACATTATATGTATATATACATGTGAAAGGAGCCTATTTATGGCAGTAACAATCCGCGATGTAGCGGCTCTGGCAGGGGTTTCCCCGGCAACAGTATCCAGAACCTGCAACAACAACCCGGCCATCAGTGCAGAAACAAGGGAAAAGGTATGGCAGGCCATAGCCCAGCTGGGCTACCAGGTAACCTCCTCCGGTTCCGGCACGGCAGAGGCGGAGGCGGCGCTTGCCGGAAGCAAAGGGCCTGGCAAGGCCCAGACCATCGGCATCATCATGCGCCCCCAGGCCCAGAAGGGCTACGACAATCCCTTTGTCACCCGCTCCATCCGCGGCATCAGCCAGGAGGCGATGGAGCAGAACTACTCCACCATCGTGGTTTCCGGGGAAACTTACGAGCAGATGCTGGAGTACGTAAAGAAGCTGACCGCCCAGCAACGGGTGCAGGGCTTCGTCTTCCTCTACTCAGCCCTGGACGACCCGCTGATTTCCTACATGCATGAAAAGGAAATCCCCTTTGTGGTCATCGGCAAGGCCAGCGCCTACGTCAATGACACTATATATGTAGATAACGACAACCTGGTGGCAGGCCAGGAGGCCGCCAACTACCTGATTTCCCTGGGACACCGGCGCATCGCCTTCGTCTGCGACAATATCTCCCAGATCTTCGCCTACGAGCGCCAGGCAGGCTTCCGCCTGTCCATGATGCAGAACGGGCTGGAGGTGCCGGAAGAATACATGCTGTACGGCATTTCCATGCCCCTGGACGATTCCTCGTCACTGGCAAAGCTCTTGCAGAGCAGCCGCCGTCCGACAGCCCTGATTATCGTGGACGATACAGTGGCGCTGGCAACGTTGCAGCTGTGCCATGAGATGGGGATGAAGCTGCCGGATGACCTGTCCATCATCACCTTCAACAACTCCATCATGGTAAAGCTGGCGAACCCGCCCCTGACCACCATCGACATCAACTCCCGCCAGCTGGGGGTGGAGGCGGCCAGCCAGCTCATCAACCTGATTGAGCACCCGTACATGACCGCCACCAAGATCATCGTGCCCCACTACCTGGTAGAAAGAAAGAGCTGCCAGGCCCCAAAAGAATAATGTAAATGCAAAAATGGTGAACTTTTGTGCAAATCTTGTTCAAAAATTCACCATTTTTATGAATTTAAGCTGAAAATATAGCCATAAGTTGTACAACTTCATCACATTTTTGTTGCACAACTTATGGCTTTTTTGTTACATCTTGTTTCATGAAATTTGCATGAATTTCATCCTTGATTAACTTTTGAGTACATCTTGATTATTTTTGTTTCATTTGTTGCACAGCTTTTTGCTAAACTTCCTCAACTCTATCCCAAAAGTTTTTTCTGAGCCGGTGCCAATATCCTGGCACTGTTCAGCACCACTGCCAATGTAGCGGTATTGTGGATGATGGCTGCCCAGAGAGGCGTAATCACCCCCAGGGCTCCCAGCAGCAATCCTAAAAACATCACGAATAATCTTCAATTTTAAAATGCAGCTGACAAGCTCCTGACCTTTAGATAATCTTGGTGGTCCAGCCCTCAATATTCCACACGCTGTCCACCCAGTCCTCGTAGAAGTCAGGCTCATGGGATACCAGAAGGATGGCTCCCTTGTACTCCTTCAGGGCACGCTTCAGCTCTGCCTTGGCATCCACATCAAGATGGTTGGTAGGCTCGTCCAGCACCAAAAGATTCACCGGCTGCTGCATGATTTTGCACAGGCGTACCTTTGCCGCCTCGCCGCCGGACAGCACCATCATCTTGCTGGTGATATGCTCGTTGGTAAGGCCGCAGGCCGCCAGTGCCGCCCGCACCTCGAACTCCGTCATGCCGGGGTATTCCTGCCAAATTTCCTCGATGGCGGTATTGTCGTTGCCCCGGTTGGACTCCTGCTCAAAATAGCCGGGACTGACAAACTCCCCCAGCTCTATCTTTCCGGCTATAGGCTTGATCTGCCCCAGCAGTGTTTTCAGCAGGGTGGTCTTGCCCAGGCCGTTCACGCCCCGGAGCGCCACCTTCCTGCCCCGCTCCAGCTGCAAGTCCACAGGATTGGTCAGAGGCGTATCGTAGCCCAGGACAAGCCGCTTCGCCTCAATCACGAAGCGGCTTGGCGTGCGGTCCATCTGAAAATGGAAGTGAGGCTTCGGCTTTTCCGTGCGCTTTTCCAATAGCTCCATCTTGTCCAGACGCTTCTGACGGGAATTTGCCATGCCACGGGTTGCCACCCTCGCCTTGTTCCGCTGGATAAAATCCTTTTCCTTGGCAATCTCCGCCTGCTGGCGCTCATAGGCAGCATCCTCCTGCCGCCTCTTGATGGCATACATCTCCTGAAATTTCTCATAGCTGCCGGTATAGCGTGTCAGGGTGGCATTCTCCACATGATAAATCACGTTGGTAACGGCATTGAGGAAAGGCACATCGTGAGATACCAGAATGAAGGCATTCTCGTAGTTTTGCAGATAATTCCTCAGCCATTCGATATGCTCCACATCCAAAAAGTTGGTAGGCTCGTCCAGGATGAGAATATCCGGGTTCTGTAGCAGAAGCTTCGTCAGCAGCACCTTGGTGCGCTGGCCGCCGGAAAGGGCATCCACCGGCTTGTCAAGACCGATATCTCGGAGCCCCAGGCCGCTGGCAACCTCCTCAATCTTGCTGTCCAGGGTGTAGAAGCTGTGGGCCTCCAGAATATCCTGGATATCCCCCACATCCGCCATCATCCTGTCGATTTCCTCCGGGGAAGCCTCCCCCATCCTGTCATAGCAGTCCAGCATTTCCTTTTCCAGCTTGTACATCTCGTCAAATGCCGTTTTCAGCACATCCCGGATGGTCATGCCAGGCTTCAGCACCGCATGCTGGTCAAGATAGCCGGTAGTTACCCGCTTCGCCCATTCCACCTTGCCCTCATCAGGTGTCATCTGCCCCGTAATGATGGAAAGGAAGGTGGACTTGCCCTCACCATTGGCGCCAATCAGGGCAATATGCTCCCCCTTCAGCAGCCGGAAAGAGGCATCCTCAAAAATCGTCCGTCCCCCAAAACCGTGTGATACATGCTCTACATTTAAAATACTCAAAACTTCACGCTCCTGTTATATCTACTGTTATATTTTCTGCTATGCTTCCTGGTATGTTTTCTGCTATGCTTCCTGTTATGTTTATCTCATTGCACTTTGGTGCTGCCCCTGCTGATATTCAGGCAGCTTTTGCTCCAGCAAGGCAAAATCACAGCACCTGTCATTCATGCTTTCCGGCAGATGCCCCTTGATTCTCAGATTATATAGCTTTCGGGCTTTCTTGAATAGCTTCTCCTTATCCGCCCTCTATATTCTTCCTCTACCTAAAAAAGCAAGCGAACCATGCCCACTTGCCTTTTTAGTTGCGCTTTTACACAGGTACGCATCCCTGACTTTTTTAGCTGCGTTCTTATACAGGCACGCATCACTGACTTTTTTAGCTGCGCTCTTATACAGGTACGCATCCCTGACTTTTTTAGTTGCGTTCTTATACAGGTACGCATCCCTGACTTTTATCATCTACACTATAACATTTGGCTATTGATTTGTCAATTTGACATATTAGCTGAAAAAACAAAAACAGTTCTACAATCTGTTCTATGTTATACATGATACATCGCATTTATTCTCTTACAAGATAATACGCACTGCCAGCATTTATATACTCAAAGTTTGACTCAGCTACAACCAGCCTGATAGTATCCTTATTCCTAAAAAACTGAATAATCCCCCTTAGATAGCAAGTATTATCTGCATCCGATTCAAAGCTAAACACAGCGGTATCAGAATCATATATTATGACCTGCCCTTGAAAACCAGCTATCCTGTACACAGATAAAATCCCACTAAAGGTACCATTATTATTTCTAATTTGAAGTTCATCTGTCCCAAAGTCTTTAAACTCTGACAAAAATTTGCCAGCCAGCAACTCCTGCAATTCCCCTGGAGCAAGATGAAGCACAGGAGGTTGTTTTTGTAACTCCGGCACACACACATAGAAAATAGCATGTGCATATTCCGAGCCACTTATAGGAGTATATTCAGTATAGTTCAACGACCTGGATTTCCATTCATCTATATCTTCATCATAGCAAAAGAATAATACATCTTCCATAAAATATACATTTTCCACAGCATCATAAGACCAGCCTGCATCTTCAAAATACGCTATACTTTCTGGTTTGTTATCTTGAGGATGATTAATATTCTTAATACGAACATAAAATGAATTATCACTAGTCTGCCTTATATAATCAGTAGAAACATAACTATCAATACCAGATATAGAAATAGCCCATATATCCTGAGCTGATGCACGCGATACATTCCACGTTGAAATAACGCAGCAAAGCATCATCATTACATAAAACATCAATTTTTGCACGCCCATCATCCTTCCAGAATTTATAAAATCAAGATTGTTTACGCAAAAACTAGGCATCTGATATTTCCTTATGCTGATGTATTATTCAATTTGCATTATACCCAAATTTCCTTGAGCAAAGAATATTTTTCCACCAGCTTTCCCTCTCCAAAATATATTCATCATCCATGCTCCCATTGTAATGTTCCAATATGGAATACTGAAAATTAGCTTCAATATATTCAATTCCTTCCCTGCGAATAACATCTCTCAACTCTTTATTGCCACCATGCCCATTAGCAGCATAATCAGCCCATCTCTGCCAAAGCATCCCATTTTCAGCAGTAGCAGAACCAACATATAATTTACCATTGGATTTATCCGTAATTAAATACACTGCCTTCTGATTCTTTAAGGCTCCTCTCCATCCTTTAAAGTCACGCTCAACGATTGTCTTGAGCATACTATAATCCAAGCAGATATTTTCATAGCCAGGAAATTCATCTCCCTTGTATGCTTCCGGCAGTATTTCCAGCACTTCCAGTTCGTCCATCACATTCTTAAATACCTTGCCCATATTTTTTACGGTATTGTGATACTTAACAATAACACGCCCAAAGAAGCCCTTATATTTATCTATTTCTTCCGCTTCATAGCCAATGCCATTATCTGTTTCTAATTCGGACAAAATATTTTTGATAGTAGTAAGCAGCCACTCATCCTGCGAAATCCGTACCAGGCAAATAGCTATCTGCCCGGTATGAAAATACCGCCGTGAACTATGCGATAAAAACCAATTTATATTTATCTCATCCGGATTTGACTTATACAAATCCAAAGGATTTATGCCATTCTCCGGTATATTCAGCTTTAATCTAGTTTTCTCTATTTCATCTGCATCCAAACCAAGCAAATCATTTAATAATATCATGATTAAATTATACCCCCTTCAACAGCCAAAATTATGCATCCATAATCACTCAGCACCTATTATCATTAAAACATGTTTCTAAACATTATCCATGCAGTTCAATCCCCTCCCGTGCAATATTCTTATACATAGGCAATACATGCTTTTGCAATTCAAAAGACTCTTTATCCCTGACTAGTATTGAAACCACTACATCATTGTCATAACTTACACGTTCAGAAATGTTCAGGATTTGCTTGCGCAAAGACTTTAAGTCCGACTGAGGCTTATCAAAAATAACCATATAGTCAATATCAGATTCATCCGTTGCTTCATTTCTGGCATACGAACCAAAAAATATAACCTTGTGCACAGCTGCCTTATCAATCCCCAGCACTCCATCAACCACGGATTTATTAATCTCCGAAAGCATTCTCATATCACACATATTGCCTCACCTCTTTCTGTGGAGATTTCCATCGTCTCATATAACACCCAAAACAGCTTATTCTACCATTTGTTCTAATAAAAATTATAACAAATGGTCATTCAAATATCAATCACTATATGGTGAATCCCAAAACTGCTCTATTGCAATCAAACACCACTAAAAATGGTTACAGACAATTCCTTTCTATCAACATAAGCCCCCTCCGCATTCAGCTGTCCCAGCTCCGGGAAATTCTTGCGCCCATGGTAATCACTGCCGCCGGAGATGCACAGATTATACTGTTTGGCATATCCTGCCAGCCTGCCTGTCTGGGCCATGTCGTAGCGTGAATAATGACATTCCAGCCCCTGCAAGCCAAATGACAGCAGCAATTTCAGCTGGCTGACAAGCTCTTTTTCCGTAAGCACAGGCTCCCCCACACCACCATAAGGATGCGCCCAGACTGCCACACCGCCCGCACTGCGGATAGCCCTGATTGCCTCATTGGCAGGCAGACGGCTGTCAAAGGCAGGGCAATGATTGATATAATTCCTGATAGCCTCCGAGGCAGAAGCCGCTATTCCCATTTTCACCATCAATTCTGCCAGATGAGGCTTGCCCACGCTGCCCATGCCACGCATGGCTTCCACATCCTGTGGTGCAAAGACAATATTATATTCCTTCCTCAGAAAATCCAGCCGCTTCTCCAGCTTTTCCCTGCGC